>JAMDBH010000127.1 GCA_023487615.1 Gammaproteobacteria bacterium | reverse complement strand
CCGTTCCCGGCTTGGGCGGACCGTCAAATTTGACACCCATCACCCCGCTCTTCACGAATTTGATACTGAGGCTATGGCCGGGGCTCAATAATGCCCCGCACAGTTCACTCAAATCCGGCTCATGCCCCACGCACAGCACCGTTTCCTCCGCTCCGCAGCCGGCCAATAGCTTAAGCACCGCCTTTACGGAATACTCCTTGCCAAGCGCCGGGCTCTCCATTAAGACCGTCTGTAATCCCAGTGTCTCCGCGGTGATCTCAGCGGTTTGACGCGCCCGCAGACGCGGACTGGTAAAGATGCGGGCGGGCTTTAGACCAATGCGTTTCAACGCCTTGGCAACCTTGCCCTGAATCTTGACGCCGTCCTTGCTGAGCGGACGCAGACTGTCATCGGGATAATGCAGCGGATCAAACTCTCCGGCGTCCGCGTGTCGCATCAAGATGAGTTTCACCGGCCTTCCTCTTTCTTGAAACTATACTGACCGAACCGGCCGCGTAACGGCAACAAGAGCAACCCCCAAAAACCCAACTGTTGCGGGTCACGAAATTCTTTGAGGCCGATCTCAAATCCCAGTTGACCCAGTGACGGCTGCGCGCGATAGGTGCCGCACAGGTAATCCCACAGCGAGATGGAAAATCCAAAATTGGAATTGGTTTCGTTAACGACGCTGGAATGATGCACCCGATGCATGTCGGGCGTGACGATCATTAACCTGAGCCAGCGGTCTATTTTCTCCGGCAGATGGACGTTGCCGTGGTTGAACACCGAGGCGCCATTCAGCACTACCTCGAAGATCAGCACCGCCCAAGGCGACGCACCCAGCGCGGCGACGGCGGCCATCTTGTACAGCATGGACAAAAAAATCTCCACGGGGTGAAAGCGCACGCCGGTGGTGAGATCGAAGTCCAAATCGCTGTGATGCACGCGATGCAGCCGCCAGAAGACGGGGAGCGCATGTGATAGCACATGTTGTAAATAGAGCGCGAAGTCGAGCAACAGCCAGGCGAGCAGGAATTCCAGCCAGTAGGGCCAAGACGTTAGATTAAACAAACCCCAGCCATGCTGCTCTGCGTAGAGTGCCGTGGCAAATGCCCCCACGCCCAACAGCAGGCGCAGCGCCAGCACATCCACAGCGAGCAGCGAGAGATTGGTAAGCCAGTGCCGGCTCTTGGGCTGCGTAGATGAGCGGCGCGGGCGCCTGGCCTCCCACAACGCCATGACGATGAATACGGCAATAAAACTGCCAAAGCGGATTGCGGTTTCCATTTAAAATCAGATACGAGAGAAAAGATACAGTAAAATCAAAATCACACGCTAAGGAGAGGGGTTCTACTTGTATCTTGTATCATGCATCTTTTCTCTGCCTTAAAATTTGGAGCGGGTGATGGGAATCGAACCCACGCTATCAGCTTGGGAAGCTGAAGTTCTACCATTGAACTACACCCGCGTGATGTGAATTTTATCATAGCCCCGGCAGGGAGGGGCTAAGCTTCATCAAACAACCCCCGGATAAGCTCGGCGTGACGCTCGATGACTTGGCTGCGCTTGAGTTTCAGGGTGAGAGACAACAAGCCGTTTTCAACCGTCCACGGATCCAGCAACAAGGCGGCACGCCTTACCTTGGCATAGGCCGGAAAACCGCGCAATTGTTCCGCCACGCGCGCCAGCACGGCGCTCTGGGTGCGGCTGTCCGTGAGGCTGGCGCGATCCAGCGGGTCGAGCTTGAGATGTTTGGCGAACCCGTCCCATTGCTCCGGGTTCAGCACCAACAGCGCGCCGAGCCAGGCCTGGCCTTCGCCGACGATGAGCGCCTGCTCGAACAGGGGGTCGAGGGTAATGGTTGCCTCCATGTCGGTGGGCGGCACCTTCTCGCCGTTGGACAGCACCAGGATATCCTTGATCCGCCCGGTAAGATAAATATGGTTGTTCTCGATGCGCGCCTGATCGCCGGTATGCAGCCAGCCGTCGGCGTCTATCATCTGATAGGTCGCCGTGTGATTGTTCCAGTAGCCCTGCATGACACCGGGGCCGCGCGCCAGCAGCTCACTCTGCTCGCCGATGCGCACCTCCATGCCCGGGATGGACACGCCGACGCTGGCGGGATCGTTGTCGTCCAATCGGTTGCCGCTGATGAGCGGGCTCGTTTCAGTGAGTCCGTAGCCCTGTGCGATGGGTAATCCCAAACCGATAAACATGCGCGCAACCGGGGCCGGCAGCGCAGCGCCGCCGCTTGCGGCCCAGCGCATGCGCCCGCCCAGCCGGGCCAGAAACTTGCGCGCCACCAGCCTCTCCAGCAGCGGCCAAAGCAACAGGCCGGGGGTGCGCGAGGCGCGTCCTTGCGCCACCTCGAAGCGCCGCCAGCCGATGTCTATCATCAGGGAAAACAAGCGGCGGCCCAGCCAGGAGCGTTTTTGCAACTGACTCTGAACCCGGGTATAGATCCGCTCGAACACCCGCGGCACACAAATCATTACCGTGGGACGCACCGCGAGCAGATCCTCGGCTAACTGCGGGATAGAGCGGCAATACGCCACCGTGGCGCCCGCCATCATCGGCGAATAATAACCCAGCGTGCGCTCGAAGGTGTGCGATACGGGTAATATGGACAAAAACACATCTTGCGGATAGACCTCCAGCACCCACAATCCCCCTGCGGCGCTGGTCAGTACATTATGGTGACTCAACATCACACCCTTGGGCCGCCCCGTCGTGCCGGAGGTATACACGATGTAGGCAAGCTGTTGCGGACCGTGGTCGTGCGGCTCCACCGCGGCCTCGGCTGCTTGCGTAAGCCAGTCCGACAGGTTCTGTATCCTCGCGTCATTGTCGAACTGCTGCCCACTGCCGCCGATGAGAATACGGCTGAGGCCGGCCAACGGCTGTACAGTCGCCTGCAGTCGCCGCCATTGCGTGGCATCCTGCACCAATAGCAACTTGGCTGCGCTATCGTCCAACATATAGGCGGTATTATCGGGCCGGTCATCGGTATAGAGCGATACCACGACCAGGCCCAGTGACAGCGCGGCCTGCTCAAAAATCATCCACTCCCTGCTGTTGCGCATCAAGATCGCCACCCGGTCACCCGGCTGGAGATCCTCGGACGCCAGCGCCACACGCCAGCGCGCTACCTCACCGGCCGTCTCCGCCCAGGTGCTGTCAACCCAAGCCCCGGTGGCCTTGTCATAGCTGCGGTAGGCAGGTGCCTGAGGGCTGCGGCGCACCCGCTCAAGGAACAGGCCATCGAGGGTGCTCGCCTGTTCCAGGGGAATGATATCCTTTATCCATTGCGTCATGAGGCGGATACCTTCAAAATAGAAAGTTGTTACCAGTGCAACTCCCTGAGTAGGAGCAGTTCCGTGGGTTTTATCGAAATCTTTGTCAATGGTCAAGCTCGCCAAGTGCCCGAGGGCTGTAACGTCTCGCGCCTGCTCGACGAATTGGACCTCACCGGCCAGCGCATCGCCGCCGAGATTAACCGGGAGATCGTGCCGCGCAGCCACTACCCTTTGCACACCCTGCACTCCGGCGATCGACTGGAGATCGTGCGCGCCATCGGCGGGGGCTGAGAAATGAACGCGATACTGGCAACCCAGACTACTGACCACGATCCGCTCATCATCGCGGGTAAACACTATCACTCGCGGTTACTGGTCGGCACCGGCAAATACCGCGACTTGGACGAGACGCGTCGTGCCACCGAGGCCAGTGGCGCGGAGATCGTGACCGTTGCGATCCGCCGCAGCAACATCGGGCAAAACCCGAACGAGCCCAACCTGCTCGACGTGCTGCCGCCTGACAAATACACGATACTCCCCAACACCGCCGGCTGTTACACCGCCGAAGACGCGATCCGCACCTGCCGTCTCGCGCGCGAACTGCTCGACGGCCATGACCTGGTCAAACTCGAAGTGCTCGGCGATCCGAAGACCCTGTTTCCCGACATCACGGAGACCCTCAAGGCCGCCGAGATCCTGATTAAAGACGGCTTCAAGGTGATGGTCTACACGACCGACGATGTGCTGATCGCCAAGCGTCTGGAGGAAATGGGTTGCGTCGCGGTCATGCCGCTCGCCGCGCCTATCGGTTCAGGACTCGGCATACGCAACCCCTACAACATCCGCATGATCGTCGAAAACGCCAAGGTTCCGATTCTGGTGGACGCAGGCGTCGGCACCGCCTCGGACGCGGCGATTGCCATGGAACTCGGCTGCGACGGCGTGCTCATGAACACCGCCATCGCCGCGGCGAAGAACCCGGTGCTGATGGCCTCCGCGATGAAGAAGGCCATAGAGGCCGGCCGCGAGGCCTACCTCGCCGGCCGCATCCCGCGCAAGCTCTACGCCAGCGCCTCGTCGCCGATTGAGGGGGCGTTTTTCTAGCCCGCTACAACGCCAGCACTAAGCGCAAACCGTCATCCAGTTCTTGTAACTGTCTCGCCGTCAATCTCCCCACACGCTCGGTAAGATAGGATTTATCAATAGTAATGAGCTGCGAGACATTGACGACGGAATCCCTGTTGAGCCCTGCGCCTTTGCCCGTCAGCAAAATATTGCCAGGGGCGGCTGATAGCCTTAGATTGGAAGTGACGACTGCGGCGATAACGGTATTGATGCGGCTTTGGTTGAAATCGTTGGACTGCACCACGACTATCGGCCGGCGCAAACCGGGACCGGAACCGCTCGGTTCGGACAGTGAGGCCCACCAGATCTCACCACGCTTCGCCAGCACTCTTACGCCGGGCCAATGATTTGAATTGCAGACTTTCGACTACTTTATCCAACCCGGCCGAGGATTGATTCTCCTCGCCATATACTTGATTGAGCTGTTCAGTAACGCCTTCATGAGAACGCGCCTGAAGATAGGTGGACATCGCTACGGTATAAAGTTTGCTGCGCGCCACACCTAGGCGTTTGGCCAAACGTTCGGCGTGTCGAAAAACTTCATCGGGGATAGAAATCGCGGAGACTTTTACCTCGAGCACTTCAAAATTCGCCTACAGCGGTAAAGTTTACAAAACCACCGGCCCTTACTGGGCCA
>JAMDBH010000138.1 GCA_023487615.1 Gammaproteobacteria bacterium | reverse complement strand
CGGCCTTAATCCGGTGCCGCCGATAATCGCCAGCTCAGTCATTGAATTTACTCGTTGTGCTTTACGGCAAAAATGCCGGGCGCATTGCGCAGATAGGTGTGATAGTCCATACCGTAACCGAAGACGTAACGGTCTTCTACTTTCAGGCCGACAAAATCTGCGTGTAGACTATTTTTCCGATCGCGCTTTTTGTCCACCAGGACGGCGCTGTGGACGGCGCTCGCGCCTTGCGCCTTGCACTCTTTAAGAATAGCGGTCAGAGTCCAGCCTTCGTCAAGAATGTCATCCACCACCAGCACCACCCGCCCCTGCAGCGGTATGGCGGGGCGCGCCAGCCAGTGCAGTGCACCGCCCTCGGTCGCACCCCGGTAGCGTGTGGCGTGCAGATAGTCCAGTTGCAATGGGAAATTGAGGCGGGTCAGCAGCTTTCCCGCAGCAACGATTCCACCCGTCATCACGCACAACACGAGAGGGTTGCTCTCCTTGAGCCTTGCGGTGATTTCATCAGCCATGCGGCTCAGCGCCGCTTCCACGTCGGATTCCGAATAAAGCCGGTCGGCGCGGGCATAGACTGCAAAGGCCTGTTGGGCGGTAACGCTCACGGTGATGTTTTTCTTGTATAGGGCATGCGATTATAGAAGGGGTGGGTTTTCAATGCCAGCGTAATGCCGCGTGAAGCCCGCCACCGCCTGCAACGCCTGGCGCCAGGCGGGATCCTGATGGAGCTGCGCCCAACGAGCGTGGCCGTGTCCGCGCATGCGCACTAGACGGGCATAGGCGACCGGATCATTATACTCGCCAAGGCCGTCGAGGATCTGTGCGGCGGCCTGTGGGTTGTTGCACACGAGCAGCATGTCGCAGCCCGCCTCCAGAGCGGCTTGAGCACGCTCGACGGGGCCGCCCGCCACGCGGGCGCCCTCCATGCTGAGGTCATCGCTGAAGATGGCGCCCTTGAACCCCAGCCGCCCGCGCAGCACCTCTTGCAACCAGAAGCGCGAAAATCCGGCGGGCCGCTTATCCACGCGCGAGTAAATTACGTGCGCGGGCATGACAGCGCCCAGACCGAAATGGATCATGCGCTCGAAGGGCACGATGTCTTCCGCATAGATGTCTTCGTAGCGGCGTTCGTCCACCGGAACCGCCGTGTGCGAATCGTCCGCCACCGCGCCGTGACCGGGGAAGTGCTTGCCGGTCGCCTCCATGCCCGCCTTTTTCATTCCTATCATGTAGGCGTGGGCGAGATCACTCACCGCCTGCGGGTCGCTGTGAAAGGCGCGGTCGCCGATGACAGCGCTGATACCACGATCGAGATCCAAGACCGGCGCGAAGCTGAAATCAATCCCGGCCGCGCGCAGCTCGCTCGCCATCAGCCAGCCGCAGGTCTCGGCCAGGCGCATGGCGCGCTTACGGTCGCTATCGTAGAGGACGCCCAACTGACGCACCGCAGGCAACGCGGTAAAACCGTCACGAAAGCGCTGCACGCGGCCGCCCTCATGATCCACCGCCACCAGCAGACGCGGTTCGCGTAGGGTATGGATAGCGTTCACCAGTTCCTGCACCTGTTCCGGCGAGTAATAATTGCGGCTGAATAAAATGACACCGCCGACCAAGGGATGGCGCAGCCGCTCGCGCTCCTCAGCACTGAGTTCGATACCCGCGATATCCATCATTACAGGGCCGAGAGACATGGTCTATTCGCTGATAAACACTCGCGTCCCCACCGGCACGCGATCAAACAATTCAATGATTTCACTGTTGCGCATCTTCACGCAGCCGTGCGAACCGGCCACGCCCATCACATCTTCGTCGGGACAGCCGTGGATATAAATGAAGCGGCGCATCGTATCCACTTTGCCGAGGCGATTTTTGCCGGGCTCCGTGCCGCTCAGCCATAAGATACGCGTGAGTATCCAGTCGCGCTGCGGAAATTGTGTGCGCAATTGCGGCGAATAGATCTCGCCTGTAGGACGGCGGTTGACGAACACGGTATTAGGGACACAGCCCGCTCCGATCTTGGCGCGGATGAGGTGCCAGCCGCGCGGGGTGCGCAGGCTGCCATTGATCTCGCCGGGGCCGTTCTTAGCCGTGCTGACGGCGACATCCATCAATAATTGATCTCCAACCGCCAAGTGCAGCCGTTGTGCAGGAATGCTGATGTCTATTAATGGCTGCGGCATAGTTCGACTAAGGGGCGCCCTTAAGCGCCGCGCCGGGCTCAAACCAAGTCAGTTTATCACGCAGCTTCACCACCTCGCCGATGATAATCAAGGTCGGGGCGTGCACCTCACTCCTGGCGACGATCTCCGGCAGTGTTTGCAAGGTGCCGATGAACACACGCTGCTGACGGGTGGTGCCCTGTTGAATCAGCGCCGCCGGCAAATCGGCGTTGAGGCCGTGGGCGATTAACTCATGACACAGCCGGTCCACGCCCACCAAACCCATGTACACGACGATGGTCTGCTGCGGTTGTGCCAGCGCGTCCCAGTTGAGATCCAGGCTATCGTCCTTGAGATGACCGGTGACAAACACGCACGACTGCGCATAATCGCGGTGGGTGAGCGGAATGCCGGCGTAGGCGGCGCAGCCGTTGGCAGCCGTGATGCCCGGCACGACCTGGAAGGGTATGCCCTCTTCGGCGAGTGTGGCGATTTCTTCACCGCCGCGACCGAAGATGAACGGGTCGCCGCCCTTGAGCCTGAGGACGCGCTTGCCTTCTTTGGCCAGCTCCACTAACCGTTGATTGATCTCCTCCTGGCGCACGGTGTGCAGGGCGCGCCGCTTGCCGACATAGATGCGCTCGGCCTCTCGGCGCACGAGATCGAGTATCTCAGGGCTCACCAGCCGGTCGTGCAACACCACATCGGCCTGCTGCATCAGGCGCAGGGCGCGGAAGGTCAACAGATCAGGATCACCGGGGCCCGCGCCGACCAAATAGACCTCGCCTTGCGTCGGTGCATCCGTGCCGGGCTTATCAAGCGCCGTTTGCAGCGCCTCGCGCGCGGCCTTGTCCTTGCCGGCGAAGACCATCTCGGCCACCGGGCCTTGCAATATCTTCTCCCAAAACACACGGCGCTCCGCAAGACCCTCAATTTTGTTTTTCACCTGCTCACGAAAGCTCGCGGCGAGTTCTGCGAGGCGGCCATACGTTGCGGGGATCAAGGTCTCCAGCTTTGCGCGCAACAGCCGCGCTAACACCGGCGAGGCGCCGCCGCTCGACACCGCCACGACGATAGGCGAACGGTCAACGATAGAGGGAAGGATAAAGCTGCACAACTCGGGACTATCCACCACATTCACCGGAATGTGCCGTAGCGAGGCGAGCTCATGGATCTGACGATTCACGACCTGATCGTCCGTGGCGCCGATAACCAGCGTGCAGCCGTGCAAATCCTGGGGCAAAAATTCTCTGCCGTCGTGAGTGATCTTCCCCTCCTCCACCAGGATCTGAAAGACTTCGCAGAGCACCGGAGCGACCACCCTAACCCGCGCGCCCGCGCGCAGCAGCAACCCGGCCTTGCGCGCCGCCACCCCGCCACCTCCCACGACCAGGCAGTTCCGGCCTTTGATACGCAAAAAGATGGGCAAGAATTCCACGGGGTTTAGAGAGCTTCAAATCCGTTTAGGTTTTCAACCTCGACCGGCTCACAGACCACCTCTATGACTTGAGCGTGGGGCGGCCCCACCTGGAGCCAGTCGCACAGCGACTGGACTTGGGCCTTTTCGCCGGAGGCCACTACCTCGACGCGCCCGTCAGGCAGATTGCGCGCCCAACCTGCCAGCCCCAGCGACAAGGCCTGTTGACGGGTGGCGCCGCGAAAAAACACGCCCTGTACCTTACCCGACACCCAACATCTCACACTCTGAGTCATGAATGCTCACGAATTCGGGCGTTTCGCCGGCCTCGAAACGGAGCTCGCAGCTTCGGCTGGGCTGTTGTCTCGAATAAACTCTTCAATCGAAGCGGCATCCACGCGTCCCAGATGGCTGGCGGCCACCTCGCCGGCCGGCGATATGAGATAGGTCACAGGCAAACCGGGCAGCGGGCCGAAGGCCGTCTCTTCGCGGTTCCCGCCGAGCAATACCGGATAATTGATAAAGTGCTCGTCCACGAATTCACGCAACTTATCCAGCGGGATGTCTTCCATATTGACCCCCAGCACCAGCGCGTCTTTGCCCTTGTGGCGGCTGTGGAAGGCGTCCAATTCCGGCAACTCGTCGAGACAGGGCGGACACCACGTGGCCCAATAATTCACCACCACCCATTTGCCGCGGTAGTCAGAAAGCTTATGCTTGACCCCGTCAATATCCGGCAAGGTAAAATCAATGTCCTGCGCGTATACCGCCGGGGCGAGGCACAGGGCCAAAAAAAATAAGGTGTTTCGATAAAAATTAAATGACACAGACCACTCCTAACGGCCACAATATTACTTTTGCAGGCTCAACCTTGGAACCAACCAGTGAATAATAGCAGTTTCCGCATTGAGACCGACAGCCTAGGCGAATTCAAGGTGCCGGGCGACGCCTGGTACGGCATCCAAACGGCGCGCGCGATGGTCAATTTTCCAATCAGCGGCAGGCTGCCTGATCGTGACTTTATCATCGCCCACGTCCGCATCAAGCGCGCGGCCGCTCAGGCCAACCGGCTCTGCGGAGAGATGAACGATGAGTTGACCGGCGCCATCATCGCCGCCTGTGACCGCATCCTGGGTGGTGAATATCTCGATCAGTTTGTGGTGGACCGCTTTCAGGCCGGCGCGGGCACCAGCCACAACATGAACAGCAACGAGGTGATCGCCAATCTCGCCAATGTAACGCTCGGCGGTCAGCGCGGGATTTACAAGCCCATACATCCCAACGACCACGTCAACATGGGGCAGAGCACCAACGACACCATCCCTACCGCCATCCGCCTCGCCGCGCTCGCCAAATTGCCGCGCCTGGTGGCGGCGGTGCAGCACATGGCCGATGAGTATGCCCGCATCGGCGAGAGAGAGGCCAACACGGTCAAAAGCGGCCGCACCCATTTGCAAGACGCCGTGCCGACTACTTTGGGGCGAGAGTTTAACGCCTATGCCTGGACCTTGCGGCGCTGCGCCAAACGTATTGAAGAGACACGCGAACCGTTGTGTGAGATCGGCCTGGGCGGAACCGCCGTCGGCACCGGTCTCAACGCCGCGCCCGGCTATAGCGAAAAGGTCGCGCAAGAGCTAGCGAAACTCACCGGCGAGCCTATACGCCCTGCGCAGGACTTGGTCGCGCAGATGCAATCCATGAGTGATCTGCAACACCTTTCCAGCGCGATCCGTGACACTGCACTGGAACTCACCCGCATCGCCAATGACCTACGCCTGCTCGCCTCCGGGCCGCGCACGGGCCTCGGCGAGATCGTGCTGCCCGCCGTGCAACCCGGCTCCAGCATCATGCCGGGCAAGATCAACCCGGTGATGTACGAGATGTTGAATCAAGTCTGTTATCAGGTGATCGGCCAGGACACGGCCATCGCCATGATGACCCAGGCCGGTCAACTGGAACTCAACGTGATGATGCCGGCACTCGGCTCGGCCTTATTCGACGCCATGGAGTGGTTGACTAACGCCATCGCCGCCACGACCGAATTCAACCTGAAGGGACTCAACGTAGACCGCGAGCGCTGCAATTATTTTCTGCACAACAGTGCCGGCCTTGCCACCTTGTTGAACACGCGCATCGGCTATGCCGCCGCCGCGAAGATCGCGCAGGAATCCGAAAAAACCGGACGGCCGGTGCGCGACATCGTCGCCGAACATGGCTTGATGAGCGGGGAGAAATTTGATGAACTCGTCCTCAAGGCCGCACGCGACGGGCAGATCGGCTGATCTCATTTCTTCGTTGTCACACAACTCGCCCCATAATGACTCATCCCTCTTTGATACTGCATAGTTAATGGTGCAAAAAATCCCTCTCACCGGGATCCGCTCCTGTTAAGCTACTGAAAAATATATATTTCACTTGATTGGCACAGGCATTGCTACACCTCTCCCAAGCGGATCAATCGGGAGCTTAGCCATGCGCATCGTGTTAGTCACGGAAAACCTTGAGTACGCGGACCTGTTAAAACGGGCCGCGAACAACCTTTCCTATGACATTCCCGCACACGTTACGAGTATTGCGGCATTGCGCCTCACGCTTAAAAAAATCGAAGCGGATGTCGTTGTCGTCGCGACCACTCAGATCAACTCGCGCAAGTTGCGTCAGATTGCGCGCATCCACCAGACGACTCCGCGCCCCATCGCCGTGTTCGTTAATCAGAGCGATGCAAGCACCATAAATGCCGCGCTGAAGTCCGGTATCAGTGCCTTCGTCGTGGATGGACTGAAAGCCGAGCGGGTCAAGGCCGTCCTGGATCTTGCCGTCATCCGTTTTCATGAAACGCAAACCCTGCAAAAACAATTGCAAGAGGTAAACACGACGCCCGCTGAGCGTAGATTGATCCGTCAAGCCATCGAGATACTGATGAACAAGGCGCACGTCTCCGAAAATGGCGCCTATCAAGGCCTGTACAAGATGGCGCTAAACCGCAACAAGCGTGTGGCGGATATCGCCATGTTCATCGTCACCGGAGAACAATTTCTAGCTCAAGCCCCCTCCTCAGCGGGCAATTCCTTTTCAGCGGCAAATGTTGTTAGCCGGAATGAGTTTACAGCGGCGGCCTAACACACCCACAAAGTGTTTGTTGGGTGAACGTCCATTCTCCGCCTCTCCTCGGAGAATGGACGGATGTTAGGTTAAGGGCGACAAGTGGCCATCCAAAGGAAAACAACACCTCATGTTGCGCGTCATGATTGTAGACGAAAAACCGGAACGGGCGGCATTACTGGAAGATGCTTTACACAATACCGGCTATGAAGTAGTTGCGCGCCTGACCGCAAATGAAGATTTACAGACACGCATAGTGGAGAGTCAACCCGACGTGATCGTTATTGACGTAGACTCACCCGACCGTGACACCTTGGAGCACATGTGTTGCATCGGCCATACATCGCAGCGGCCGGTAGTAATGTTTACGCACGATGACGATAAAGAAAAAATTCGCATCGCCATGCGGGCCGGCGTGAGCGCGTACATTGTGAATGGCCTCAGCAATGAGCGGATCAAACCTATCATAGAAGTGGCCATCGCTCGCTTTCAGGAGTACCAGTCGCTGCGCGCAGACCTCGCCAAGGCCAACAACGCGCTTGCGGAACGTAAAGTCATTGAGCGCGCCAAAGGTTTGATCATGCAGCAACGTCATTGTACGGAACAAGAGGCCTATCAGGCGTTGCGCAAACTGGCGATGACGGGTAACCGGCGCTTGGCTGAAGTCGCTGGAAACGTGCTCTCTGCTGCACAACTATTGATCTGACATAAACGGGGGTCGGCCCAATGGGGGGCTGGCCCAGGGGATGGCACTGTTGCCCTCCCGAAGCAAACAACAACTCAGGCCAATGGCGGCCTGAACAACGGACAACGGCGTCCATTCTGCGGGAACAATCCCGTGGATGGACGTTTTTTTTGGCCACAATTTACCAAGGAGTAGTTAAGCATGAAGAACTCTGATACCAACGCCTTGCCCGAAATCAGTATTGATCAACCACGGCGCGTGTTTATCAAATCCGCGCTCGCCTTGAGCCTTTATGCCGCAATGCCCATCGGCTTGAGCAGCCGCGTGTATGCGGCGGGCTCGGACGCACCCGAGAAAACCGATCTCAAGATAGGATTTATCCCGCTTACCGACTGCGCCAGCGTGGTAATGGCCGGCGAATTGGGGCTTTACAAAAAATATGGCCTCAACGTGACGGTGACCAAGGAGGCGAGTTGGGCCGCCGTGCGCGACAAGCTGGCGTTGGGTGAGCTTGACGCCGCTCATGTGCTGTACGGCTTGATCTACGGCGTGCAGCTCGGCATCGGCGGACAGAAAAAAGATATGGCCATCCTCATGGGTCTCAATCACAACGGACAGGCCATCACCTTGTCGAATGCACTTAAAGATAAAGGTGTTACCGATGGCGCCAGCCTGAAAAAACTGATTGATACTGAAAAGGGCGAATACACCTTCGCGCAAACCTTCCCCACCGGGACGCACGCCATGTGGCTCTACTACTGGCTGGCGGCACACGGCATTCATCCTTTCAAGGACGTGAAAAACATCGTCATCCCTCCGCCCCAAATGGTCGCCAACATGCGTATCGGCAATATGGACGGCTACTGCGTGGGCGAGCCATGGAATGCGCGAGCCATCTCTGACCAGATTGGCTTCACCGCCACGACCACGCAAGCACTCTGGAAAGATCATCCGGAAAAGGTGTTGGGGACTACGCTGGAGTTCGTGCAGAAATATCCCAACACGGCGCGCGCCTTGATCATGGCCGTGCTGGAGGCCTCCAAATATATTGATGCCACCGCGAACCGCCCCAAGGTCGCCAAGATCATCGCCAGCAAGTCTTACGTCAATGCGTCCGATCCGGTGATTGAAGGCCGCATGCTGGGCAAGTATGAAAACGGGCTTGGCAAATCCTGGACCGATCCCGACTACATGAAATTCTACAACGACGGTCACGTCAATTTCCCTTATCTATCCGACGGCATGTGGTTCATGACGCAGCATAAACGCTGGGGCTTGCTGACCGAGGATCCGGATTATCTGGCCGTGGCGAGTCAGGTAAATCAAATCGCTTTATACAAACAGGCGGCTGAGCAACTCAAGGTTCCGGTGCCGGCCGAGCCCTTGCGCAGCAGCACCTTCTTTGACGGCACAGTATGGGACGGAAAAAATCCTAAACAGTATGCCGCAAGCTTCCAGCTCAAGGCCTGAAAGGAGGCTCCGGATGAACGTGGCGCCCATGACGAAAAAAGACGTCATCCCAATAAACAGGAAGGATACCGCCCGTCTTCCGACGAAACTCGCGCCGGACACGGTCCAGCAAGCGAAGTCGGCCGCGCGAAAGTGGAAGACCTCACTGTACGGCGGCATGGATGGGTTGATCAAATCAGCGATTCCGCCGCTGCTCGGTCTGATCGTGTTCATGCTGGGGTGGTCACTGCTCGCCGGGCACAGTCCGCAACTGCCGGGTCCGGTGAAAACCTGGCGCTCCGCCGTCGAGGTATTCAGCGACCCCTTCTACGACCACGGGCCGAATGACCAAGGCATCGGCTGGAATATCCTGCGCTCACTGGAACGGGTTGGGCTGGGCTTCGGTCTCGCGGCATTGGTCGGCATCCCGCTGGGTTTCATGATCGGACGTTTCAGTTTCTTAAGCCAAATGACGGCGCCCATCATCAGCCTGCTGCGCCCGGTGTCGCCGCTGGCGTGGCTTCCAATCGGCTTACTGGTATTCAAAGAGGCGCAGCCCGCCGCGATCTGGGTGATCTTCATCTCCAGCATCTGGCCCATGGTTATCAACACGGCGGTCGGCGTGACCAAGGTGCCGACCGACTATCTCAACGTCGCGCGGGTGTTGAATCTCTCGGAGTTCAAGATATTCAGCAAAATCCTGTTTCCCGCGACGCTGCCCTACATGATGACCGGGATCAGGTTGTCTATCGGTATCGCATGGTTGGTAATCGTCGCCGCCGAGATGTTGACCGGCGGGGTCGGCCTCGGTTTTTGGATTTGGGATGAATGGAATAACCTCAACGTCGAGCACATCATCATTGCTATATTTGTCGTCGGTATCGTCGGCCTGGTACTTGAGCAAATGCTGCTTATGCTGGCCAGGCGTTTTGAATATTGACAGTTCACCAGGAGTAATCACCATGCACAATAAATTCATACAAATCGAACATGTGGAGCGGACATTTTCCACCCAGCATGGCCTGTACACGGCCATCACGGACATCACCCTGACCATACGGCGGGGTGAATTCGTTTCCATTATCGGTCACTCGGGTTGCGGAAAATCCACCCTGCTCAATCTTGTGGCGGGTCTGATCCCGCTCACCCGCGGCGTCTTGCTCTGTAACGGGCGCGAAATCACCGGGCCGGGTCCTGATCGCGGCGTGGTGTTCCAGAACCACTCACTGCTACCTTGGTTGAGTTGTTTCGGCAACGTGTATCTCGCTGTGGAACGGGTATTCGGCGCCGCCGAGCCCAGAGCACGTCTGTGTGAGCGCACGGAGCAGGCGCTTGATCTGGTCGGTCTGAAGGACGCACAGCATAAATATCCCCATGAAATCTCGGGTGGCATGAAGCAGCGGGTGGGCATCGCGCGGGCGCTTTCGATGCAACCCACAGCACTGCTGTTGGATGAGCCGCTCGGGGCGCTCGACGCCTTGACGCGCTCGCTCTTGCAGGACGAACTGATGCGTATCGTCGCCGCGCAAGGCTGCACCGTGATGATGGTGACCCACGACGTGGATGAGGCGGTATTACTCTCCGACCGGGTGGTAATGATGACCAACGGTCCTGCGGCGACCATCGGAGACATCCTTCTGGTTGATCTACCGAGACCGCGCGACCGCTTGGCGCTGGCCGAAGACCCCCACTATGCGCGGTTGCGCGGCGAAGTGCTCAAGTTTTTGCATCACCGCCACGCGCAGTACGCCGCATGATTATCCATTGAATATCCAGGAACCTACCTCTATGATTTTTTCGAGACCCGCCCTGATTAAACAAACGGCCCTTACCCTGCTCATGCTTGTGTGCGGACTTGTTACGCTCCCCCACGCCTACGCCGAAGGCGGTTTCGTGGAGGCCATAACCGGCGGCAAGCTTACGGGACAACTGCGCCCGCGTTTTGAATGGGTAGATCAGGAAGGCAAACCGGAGCAGGCCAACGCCTTCACCCTGCGCACGCAGCTTGGTTACGCCACCGGTGAATTCCGTGGCTTCAGCGCCTTCCTGCAATTCGAGGACGTCCATAACGTCGGCGGCAATCAATACAATGACACCATCAACGGTTTGACTCGATTCCCCGTAGTGGCCGACCCGGAAAGCACCGAGGTCAATCAGTCCTACTTGAGCTACAAAGGCCAGCCCGACACTGTGTTGTCGGACACCGTGTTCAAATACGGCCGGCAGATCATCAACCTCGACAACCAGCGTTTCATCGGCGACGTGGGCTGGCGGCAAAATTCGCAGACCTTTGACGCCCTTGCCATCACTTCGGCCTTGACCAATAACCTCAATCTATTTTTTTCACACGTAAGCAACGTCAACCGCGTCTTCGGCGAAGACCACCCCAGCCTTGGCGATATTGATCTCAGGGGTGAACTGCTGAACGTCGCCTACCGCGGCATCCAGTACGGAACGCTGACAGGCTACGCCTATCTGCTCGACTATGAACCAGGGCAACCCATTCCGCCCTCCGCCTCGAACAAGACACTGGGCGCTCGATTCGATGGCTGGTATCAACAAGAAGGCGGCGTCAAATATTTCTATACCGCCGAATATGCCGACCAGAGCGATTATCAGGACGGGGCGAGTACGGTGAACGGCGATTACAAAAACCTGATCCTGGGTCTCGAAATCCAGGGCTTCCAGGCAAAGCTCAACTACGAAGTATTGAGCGGCGACGGCGTCTACGGATTCGCTACACCGCTCGCCACCCTGCACGCCTTCAACGGCTGGGCCGATCAATTTCTCGTTACGCCCAAAGACGGTTTGCGGGATATCTTTGTCACCGTGTCCAAGAGCTGGGCCGGGATCAACTGGTTTTTACGTTATGACAGCTTCTCCTCCGACCACGACGGTTACGATTATGGCAGCGAATGGGATTTTTCCGCCGCAAAGAAGTTCAACAAAAACCTCACGGTATTGCTGAAATACGCCGCCTACAGCGGCGATGCCAACACCATCAATCTGGCGCGCAACCCTGTCCTGGCCAGTGATCTCGACAAATTCTGGCTGCAGGCCGACTTTCAATTCTAGGCTCATCTCTCACACGACCGTACCCATGAATTACCTCAATGTTATCGAAAGGCATAACGAATACCGCGCCGGTATCCAGGAGTTGGTCGGTTCGATACTGACCGGGATCGCCGAACCCACTCTGTTGGACAACCCTCCCGCGCAACGCGGAGCCATGCAGTCGCTCGCGGAAAATTATCGCTTCGTTGATCTACTCTACACCCTGGATGCACGAGGGATACAGACGAGCGATAATATCGCCAACCCATATTGGCAGACGGCGCCGGGCGAAGGTGAGGGAAAGGATCGCAGCCAGCGTCCCTACTTCAGGCTAGCTCGCGAATCCGATCAGGCCGTTGTCACCAATCCCTATTTGTCGAGTGCCAGCAGAACGCTGTGCATCACGGCGGCCACAAAACTCTACGATACGCAAGGTCAGGTCAGAGGCTACATCGTGCTCGACGTGGATCTGGTGCGTATCATTGCATTTTTAATGGGCGACAACTCGCGGCGCTATTTTCAGCCGCTGTTCAAATCCACCTATGTCTTGATCGTGGTGGGATTGTTCAGCGTGGTCGCCGTGCTGCTTTATTCCGCCTTTACCGATATCGCCACCTTGCTGAACGTCGAGCACTCGCTGCAGGAGCTGCAATTAAAACCCTTCGGGGTCATCATCTTCATGACTCTGGCGCTAGCGATTTTCGATCTGGGCAAGACCATCCTGGAGGAAGAGGTGTTAATGCAAAAGGATATATTGCGCCACAGTTCCACACGCCGCACCATCACGCGCTTCATCGCGGCGATTCTGATCGCCGTGTCCATCGAGGCGCTGATGCTGATGTTTAAAGGAGCTTTGGGCGATGGCGGCGAAACGCCCAAGGGCGTATGGATGATGCTCGCCGCGGTAGGCTTGCTGGTAGGTTTGGGGATATACGTCTATCTCGGCGCACGCGCCGAAGCGATATTGCTGGGCTTACGGAAATAGTGTAACCCTTCCCATAAACCAGTGTAGAGCATATGCCGTATACTATACGGCATGCTCAGTGCCTCTGAATTCTTAGGACTCGGTGGTCCGTTCGCCCAACACGTTTCGGGTTTTTCGCCTCGCCCCCAGCAGCAGGAAATGGCCGAAGCGGTGGCAACGGCGCTGGCCAACCATGACACTCTGATCGCCGAAGCGGGCACGGGTACCGGCAAGACCTTCGCCTACCTGGTCCCCGCCCTGCTTTCCGGCAAAAGGGTTATCGTCTCCACCGGCACCAAGGCGCTACAAGATCAACTCTTTCATCGCGACCTGCCGGCGGTGCGCGAGGCGCTGGGTGTGCCGGTGACTGTGGCCCTGCTCAAAGGGCGCGCCAACTATCTCTGCCTTCACCGGCTCGCACTCGCCGAATCGGAAGGGCGTTTCCGCTCCCGCATACAGGCCGGTGAAGTCGTGCGTATTCGCGTCTGGGCCGGCCGAACGAGGAGTGGCGACATCGCGGAACTCGCGGATATTCCCGAAGACTCTGCTGTCTGGCCGCTCGTCACCAGCACCACCGACAATTGCCTGGGACAGGAATGCCCCTCTTACAACGACTGTCACGTGCTCAAGGCGCGCCGCTCGGCCCTCGAAGGGGACATCGTCGTCATCAACCATCATTTATTTTTTGCCGATCTCGCACTACGCGAAGAGGGCTTTGGTGAACTTCTGCCTGCCGCGCAAGCGGTGATCCTCGACGAGGCGCATCAACTACCCGAAACCGCTACGCACTTTTTCGGCGTCACGTTGAGCAGCCGTCAGCTTTTAGAACTGGCCCGCGATGCCGTCGCCGAGCAGATCAAAGAAGCGGGCGACATGCCGGAATTGGCAAGCTCCTCCGAACATCTCGAGAAGGCGGTACGTGATCTGCGCCTGGCATTAGGGATCGAAGAACAACGCGGCGCATGGCAGGAGATCAAGGCTCAAGCCCACGTCACACAGACCCTGGATACTTTACGCGAGCACCTGCAGATGCTGAGTCAATTGCTCGAAACCGCCGCCCCGCGCGGCAAGGGGTTGGAAAACTGCTGGCGGCGCGCCGTGCAGCTCTTGGAGCATTTCGATCAGGCTACCGAATCCCACACTGATCAACACGTGCACTGGTTTGAGACCTTTCCGCGTTCCTTCGCCATCCATAGCACGCCGCTCGACAGCGCTGAAATCTTTCGCACACATCTAGTAAAGCAGAAATGCGCCTGGATATTCACCTCCGCCACGCTCACGGTAGGCAACCGCTTCGAACATTTTGCGCAACGTATGGGCCTGGAAGACGCTACGATGGAGCGCTGGGACAGCCCCTTCGACTTCGCCCAACAAGCCCTGCTCTATCTCCCCACTGCGATGCCCAACCCTGCCGATCACCGCTACACGGAAGCCGTGATCGAAGCGGCCCTGCCCGTGCTTAAGGCCAGTGGCGGGCGTGCCTTTTTGCTCTTCACCAGTCACCGCGCGTTACGAACAGCAGTCGAGTTATTGGAAAATCGTATCCCCTATCCGCTCCTCGTCCAAGGTAGCGCGCCGCGCGCCGAATTGTTAAACCGTTTCCGCGCCCTGGGCAACGCGGTACTGCTCGGTACCAGCAGCTTTTGGGAGGGCGTGGACGTGCGCGGCGAGGCCTTATCCTGCGTCATCATAGACAAACTACCGTTCGCCTCACCGGGCGATCCCGTGTTACAAGCACGTCTGGAGGCGATACGCGAACAAGGCGGCAATCCCTTTTTGGATTACCAACTGCCACAGGCCGTACTCGCTCTCAAGCAGGGAGTAGGCCGTCTGATCCGAGACAGCACTGATCGTGGCGTGTTGATGCTCTGCGACCCGCGTTTGTTGGAAAAATCCTACGGGAAAATGTTTTTCGATAGTCTTCCACCCATGCCGCGCACGCGCAGTTTGGAGGATGTACAGTATTTTTTTTCTGCCAAGACAACGCAGCAAGTGACTTGCGTCCAATGAAACTATTAGCGATTGATACCTCCACCGAGGCCTGTTCGGCGGCGCTGCTTATCGGGACTGAAGTTCGCGAGCATTTCAAGACCGCGCCCAGAGAGCACGCCAAGCTCATCCTGCCGATGGTGGATGGGCTGCTGGTTGAGGCGGGTTTGAGCTTGTCACAACTGGACGCCATCGCCTTTGGGCGAGGCCCCGGTTCCTTTACGGGTTTGCGCATCGCCACCGGGGTCGTGCAGGGTCTCGCCTTCGGCGCCGATCTGCCCGTGTTGCCCGTCTCCACATTGGCCGCTCTCGCGCAGGGGGCTCATACAGACCTTGGCCTGACGCACGTGCTCGCCACGCTCGATGCACGCATGAGCGAAGTCTATTGGGGCGTTTATCAAATTAATAATGCTGGGATGATGGAGTTACACGGCGCTGAGCAGGTATGTGCGCCGGGTGAAGTCGCCTTACCCCTGGACGGCGAATGGTTGGGCGCCGGGAGCGGATGGAAGGAGTACGGTGCTGCATTGCGGGAGCGTTGCGGTACACTCGTGTATACGGTGATGCCGGAACGTCTGCCGCGCGCGCGGGACGTCGCACTGCTGGGGGTTGCTGCCTTGCAGCGCGGCCTTGCAGTGAGCGCGGGACAGGCGATGCCGGTCTATTTGAGAAATCAGGTAGCATGGGCCAAGTGCGAATGAATTCGCACTTACACGTAGGGCCTGGTTACCCCTTCCCCCTTGACGGGGGAAGGCTGGGATGGGGGTGAAAAGGTTGTGCACCATGCATTCACCCACCCCCACCCTGGCCCTACCCCATCGAGGGGGAGGGGAATATGAAGGAAGCTGAGATGAGCAATAAAATCATCGCCATGACGGACAGACTGTACGAGTATCTGGTTCGTCATTCACTGCGTGAGCCTGAACTGTTAAAGCGCCTGCGTGAAGAAACCGCAAAAGATCCCATGGCCGTCATGCAGATCGCTCCTGAACAGGGGCAGTTCATGGCGTTGTTGGTGCAGTTGCTAGGCGCCAGAAAGGCGCTGGAGATCGGCGTGTTTACCGGCTACAGTTCGCTGTGCGTGGCCCTTGCATTGCCTCAAGACGGCAAGCTGATTGCCTGTGATGTGAGTGAGGAATGGACCCGCGTTGCGCGACGTTATTGGCAAGAGGCCGGGGTGGCGCAGAAGATCGAATTGCATATCGCCCCCGCGCTGGAGACGCTCGACAAATTACTCGCCGACGGTCAGGCCGGAACGTTTGATTTCGCCTTTATAGACGCCGACAAGACCGGCTACGATGACTACTACGAACGCACACTGCAATTACTGCGCACCGGTGGGTTGATTGTGCTGGATAACATGCTGCGTGATGGCCGGGTGGCCGACGCACCGCAATGTGATGAAGCGACACTGGCGATTCATAAGCTCAATCAAAAACTACATCACGATGCGCGCATCGCCTTGAGCCTGTTGCCAGTTGCCGACGGTTTGAGCTTGGCGCTGAAATTGCCCACCTCACCCTAAATGGAATCACTCAATCGGCGGCTTACCCTCGTCGTTCCCGACCTGGTCGTGCCTCCCGCGACATTAGTACATCCCTGTACGTCACTGGACAAGGCCGTCCCGGATACACAGCCACGCGCTTTGGAACTGGAGTTATTGCTGGCGCGCGGAGAGCGAGAAAAGGCAGCGAATAATCCTGAGGAATTACTCTTTACATTATTTATATCATCCCCGGCTGTTCCTCTCCCTACGGCTGCGGTGACCTATCTGGCGGATACAGATCGGAAACCCGAAGACTGGCTGCTGCGGGCTGATCCGGTTTACTTACAGACCGACAATGCTCGCGTCATCATGCTGGGGAATGACTATCTGAACATACAGCAAGATGAGGCCGCCGCACTGGGAGAAATCTTACGCCCCCTGTTCGAAACAGCGGGGATGAAGCTCGAAATACCTCATCCCAAACGCTGGTATTTGCACCTTAGAGAAAATCCCTATGTAGTTTTCCGCTCGCTCCACGAAGTCCTCGGCCATGACATCCACGCCTATTTACCCGATGCAAAACATTGGCGCAGCCTGTTAAACGAAGCGCAGATGGCGCTGCACGAGAGTGGCATCAATCAAGCGCGCGAGGCGCGCGGTGAATTGCCGATAAATAGTCTTTGGTTCTGGGGAGGGGGGACATTACCGGCCGCCGAACCGTCTCGCTTTACCAAGGTATGGAGCGATGAACCGCTGGCTGTGGGTCTTGCAAAACTGGTAGGCACACCCCACGCCGCGCTGCCCTCCGGTGCGCAGAAGTGGTTGAATCTCGCCAACGCTCCGGGCGAGCATCTGATAGTGATGCAGCGCCTGGAACCTGATTTTGACATACAGGGACGTATTAATGTCGCGGGAGGCAGGGCGCCGGAAGCGACTGCCGAGCGCTTTAATACACAGTGGGCCGCACCGCTCTGTGCGGCGTTACGCGGACGCATGTTAAAAAGTTTGTCTTTATATGTTGGCCACGGGAACGTTTTTCACGTTAACCGCTCATTGCTTGGCCGCTGGTGGCGGCGGAGGCGGCCGCTCGCATTCTATCGGTAACCCTATCTGTGAAGATTTTAAGACAAACTACTGCACCCCTGCCCTTCCCATTACCGGAGAATTTGCACCCGGTGGTCGCGCGTGTCTATGCGGCACGCAAGATAAAGCGCGTGGAAGAACTCCAATATGGACTGGAACAGCTCCAGCCACCCTCGGCGCTGCGTGGCATGCAGCAAGCTGTGCAGTTGCTGAGCGATGCCTTGCAGAAACAACAGCGCATCCTGTTCGTGGCTGATTTCGATGCCGATGGCGCGACCAGTTGCGCGCTCGGTGTGCGGGCATTGCGGCTCATGGGGGCACAGGATGTGCGCTACGTCGTGCCCAACCGTTTTGAGTTCGGTTATGGTCTTACGCCGGAGATCGTAAATGTCGCGGCGCAGCAGCAGCCTGATCTGATCATCACGGTAGACAATGGCATCTCCAGTATGGAAGGCGTTGCGCGCGCCAAACAGCTCGGTATACAGGTATTGATTACGGACCATCATTTACCCGGCGCGCTGTTACCCGCCGCCGACGCCATCGTCAATCCCAATCAGCCGGGTGACGAATTCCCCAGTAAACACCTTGCCGGCGTCGGGGTGATTTTCTACGTGATGCTGGCGCTGCGCACTCAGTTGCGCGCCAACGGTTGGTTTTCGGCCGCTCCCGGCGTCCTGCCTCCCGCGGCATTAGTTCTTCCCTGTACGTCACAAAAAAATATCCCAGAACCGAATCTTGCGCAGTTGCTGGATCTGGTCGCGCTTGGTACGGTCGCCGACGTCGTCGTGCTCGATCACAACAATCGCGTGCTGGTCGCGCAAGGCTTGGCCCGCATCCGGGAGGGCCGTTGTCAAGCCGGCCTGCGCGCCCTCATCGAAGTCTCCCAGCGTCAGCAAAATCGTCTCACCGCCGGCGACCTCGCTTTCGCCTTGGCGCCGAGACTGAATGCTGCCGGCCGGTTGGAGGATATGTCGCTCGGCATCGAATGTTTGCTTTGCGATGATTACGGTCAAGCGCTTACTATGGCGCAACGGCTTGATGAGCTGAATCGTGAGCGGCGCAGCATTGAGAGCGAGATGCAGATACAGGCCTTGGACGTGCTGAAGACGATGCGCCTCGATAATAACGACGCGCTGCCCTATGGACTCTGTCTGTTCGATCCCGATTGGCATCAGGGTGTCATCGGTATCCTCGCGGGGCGCATCAAGGAGCGCACCCACCGGCCGGTAATCGCCTTCGCGTTAAGCAACGAGCACGAGATCAAGGGCTCTGCGCGTTCTGTGGAGGGACTGCACATCCGCGATGCGCTGGACAGCGTGGCCGCACAACATCCTGGTTTGCTCACCAAGTTTGGCGGTCACGCGATGGCAGCGGGCCTCACCTTGCGGCGCGCGGATTATGACGCCTTCTGCGCCGCCTTTGACCGCGAGGTGCGCAAGCATCTCACTGAAACTGAACTGCAAAGAGTGATGTCGAGCGACGGCGACTTATCAGCCGACGAGTTGCAATTGGAACTGGCCGAAGCCCTGCGCGGTGCAGGGCCGTGGGGTCAGGGATTTCCCGAACCGCTGTTTGATGGGATCTTCGAGGTCGTGAGCCAGCGTATCGTGGGCGACAAGCACCTTAAGTTGGTCTTGCGCTACCCGGACGATTCAAGAATATTTGATGCCATAGCATTTAACGCCTCACCCCTCACGCCTTACGCTTCACGCCTCCATATTGCCTACCGTCTCGATGTCAACGAGTACCGTGGCCAGCGCAGTTTACAATTGTTGATCGAGCATCTCGAGACTGTATAAAGCCCAGCCAAACATGATCGAGAGTAAGGTGGGAAAACTCAGTTACGAAGGGTTAAGTCTTTATTGGCGGCCAGTTTATTACTCGCCAAGCTGGTCATTATCCATTTCCTTATACGCCTGGAATCCGCGGCGATACTGGACTTCCCCGCGGCATCGAGCAGCACCACGATGAGTGGCCGCACCAGTTGAGTCTGCATCACCAGGCAATGACCTGACGGTTTGATATAACCTGTTTTGCTGAGGCCTATCTGCCATGTTTTATCCTTAAAGAGCGGGTTGGTGTTTTTGTATTTGACGACGCGGCCTTGCTCCAGATCGTATCTGGCGGTAGTGGTGATTTTACGTATTAAAGGATACTGATAACCAGCCTGCACCAGTTTGACCAGATCTTGCGCGGTAGAGACATTGCCGTCGCTCAGGCCGGTGGCGTCTTCAAAATGGGTATCCATCATGCCCAGGGACTTGGCCTTAGCATTCATCGCCGCGATGAATGCGTCGTAACCGCGCGGATATTTGCGCGCCAAGGCCGAAGCGGCGCGGTTCTCCGACGACATCAGGGCCAACTGCAAAAGCTGGCCTCGGGTGAGGATGCGGCCGACCGCAAGCCGCGAACGTGAGTGACGCAGCGTGTCAACGTCCTCATCTGTAACCTGGAGCTTTTGGCGGAGTGACAGTTTTGCATCCAAGGTGACCATCGCAGTCATAAGTTTGGTGATCGAGGCGATGGGCTTTTGAGCGTCCGCATCCTTGGCGTAAAGGGTCTCTCCGGTGATTTGATCTACGATTATCGCCTGGCTCGCCGCCAGACTCAGCGGCAGGTCATCTGAACTCTGATACTTCGCCGCCTCTTTCGCAAAGGCAATACTAAACAGGCCGGTAAGGATGAATACCGCAATGGATCGGCTTATTATCTTGTTCATTTTTTGGTTATCTTTATGGTTATCATTTAGTAGTTGAACCTTGGCATCGCCCCTAAAATCTTACCGCAAGACTGCCGTATTACTTAGTAAAATTTGACTCTACATTAACACTACATGCTATTTACCTGATAATGATTGCAATAGTCAAGCCAAGAGTTATGTTTAGACTCAGTATAAATTTTAATCTGGGGTTTCACTGATTCAAGAAGCTAGTTTTTCTCGTCTTTGAAATTTATATGCCAGTGCGTTCCATCACAAAACGGCTTGTTGTTGGAGCCCCCGCAACGGCACAGGGCTACCCCGCGCACGGTCGAGCGCGGCTCCCCCTTTGAGTTTTGAATACCTTCTATAACATGCGGGGTAAAATCGGTGAAATAGTAATAAGGACCATTGGGAAGACAAAAAATCTTAGGTTTCTGGGGTTGTGCATTGGGTTCCATATCAGCACCTCCGTGAATACCGGCTACCACGCTCACTACATTATCAAACTGTTTCTTTGCCTTCCATGGCGTTACTGCATCGTACTATCTTGCCCCAGCCACGCCATCCATGGCGTGTCGGTCATGATGAACTTCCTGTACATCACCCTCGCGGCTTACGCCGCTTCGGGGCCGCTTTCAGCGGTGCCGTTTGGCAATCCTGCCAAACGGTCGCCGCTTCGCGGCTCACCCAAAATGACAGACATAGTCCACTAGCTCCGTCACTTCGATATCGAACCTTGTCTTGGCCGGTATTGAAAATTTTTGGCCCGCACTGTAATCGCTCCACTTTCCGGCATCGCCGATTTTAATTCGGCATTTTCCTTGTGTCAGTTCGATCACCTCTGGCTCATCGGTATTAAAACTATAGGCGCCAGGCAGCATCACGCCCAGCGTCAGACGCTTCCCGTCTGTAGTGATGACGGTGCGACTGGTCACATTGCCACCATGATAGATATTGGCCTTTTTCTTGACTTCGACGTTCTTGAAACTCATTTTTTCTTCCTCAGCTTTTCCGCAATGCGCATGCGCAAGGCGTTTAATTTGATGAACCCGCCGGCATCGGCTTGATTGTAGGCGCCGGCGTCGTCCTCGAAGGTGGCGATGCTGGCGTCAAACAGGCTGTCGGTTGCGGATTTGCGCCCGGCTACCGTGACATTACCTTTATAAAGCTTCACCCGCACCGTGCCGTTGACCGTGGCCTGTGATGCATCAATCATCTGCTGCATGAGCTTGCGCTCCGGGCTCCACCAGTAACCGTTGTAGATCAGGCTCGCGTAGCGCGGCATCAATTCATCCTTGAGATGCGCGACCTCCCGGTCCAGCGTAATGGACTCAATGGCGCGGTGCGCCTTGAGCATGATGGTGCCGCCCGGCGTTTCGTAACAGCCGCGCGACTTCATGCCGATGTAACGGTTCTCGACGATATCCAGCCGGCCGATGCCATTCGCGCCGCCGATGCGGTTCAACGTCTCCAGCACCTTGGCCGGCGTCATCGCCTCGCCATTAATAGCGGCGATATCACCCCTGGCATAAGTCAACTCAAGATACGTCGCCTTGTCGGGCGCTTTCTCCGGTGATACCGTCCAGCGCCACATATCTTCTTCCGCCTCGGCCCATGGATCTTCCAACACCCCGCCTTCATAAGAGATATGCAGCAGATTGGCATCCATCGAATACGGCGATTTTTTCCCGCGCTTCATCTCTACGGGAATACCGTGTTGCTCCGCATAGGTCAGCAATTTTTCACGCGATGTCAAATCCCACTCCCGCCACGGCGCGATCACATGCACATCGGGTTTGAGTGCGTAGTAACCCAACTCAAAACGCACCTGGTCGTTACCCTTCCCTGTCGCGCCATGTGACACCGCGTCCGCACCGGTTTGATTGGCGATCTCGATCTGGCGCTTGGCAATCAAGGGCCGCGCGATGGAGGTTCCGAGCAGGTACTCGCCCTCGTAAATCGCATTGGCGCGGAACATTGGAAATACGAAATCGCGCGCGAACTCCTCGCGCAGATCGTCGATATAGATTTCCTTAACCCCCGCCGCCTTGGCCTTGACCCGCGCGGGCTCGACCTCTTCGCCTTGACCGATGTCGGCGGTGAATGTCACCACCTCACAGTGGTAATTCTCCTGCAGCCACTTGAGGATGACGGAGGTATCAAGACCCCCGGAGTAGGCGAGTACGACTTTTTTCACATCAGACATATAAAATATGATTCCTTCACTTGAGCTTCACCACCCCTCATCCCTGCCTTCTCCCCAAGGGGAGAGGGGTCAATAAATAACCTGCATTCGATCTACTTGGCGGCCACTTTTTCCGTACGCCGCAGGCGCGACAACAAACGCCGGGCCATGTCGCCGAACAGTTCGGTTTGCGTGGGATGCGGATGGATGGCGTGCGCGACCTGTTCCAGCGTCATGTCACCCGCCACCATCATCACCGCTTCGCCGATTAAAGTGTCGGCGTGGTCGGCGAGAAAATGCACGCCGATGATGCGGCGCGTTTTCTTGTCGGCAACGAGCTTAATCAGGCCCAGCGTCTCATCGGTAATCATGGCCTTGGCGTCGATGCTCATGGGCACTTTGACTTCGACGGCGTCTATGTTTTTGGCCTTGGCCTGCTCCACGGACAAGCCGACAAACGCGGCCTGCGGGCGCGTGAAGATCACGCCGCAGTCCTTGTCCTGATTGTATCTGGCGTCTGCGCCGATGATGTTCGCCGCCGCCACACGCCCCTGCGTGCCTGCGGTGTGCGCGAGCATGTAGCCGCCAATCACGTCGCCCGCCGCGAAGATGTGCGGCACATTGGTGCGGCAGCGCGCATCGGCCTTAATCACGCCATTCTCGACCGCGACAGCGGCCTTGTCCAGCTTGAGCGGTTCCAACACCGGGCGCTTGCCGGTGGCCATCAGCACATAGTCGCAGCTCAGCGTATGGGTTTTATTCTCCGCATCGGCAAAGCTCAACTTCATCGCGCCGGGCTTGCCCTTGATGTCCTGCACCTTGGCGGAGACATGCACGGTAAGGTGCGGGTCTTTATTCAGAATCTCGGCGAGATTTTTGGCGATCTCCTGCTCGACTTCGGCGAGCAGACGCGGCTGGCCTTCGAGCAGCATGACCTCGCTGCCGAAATCCTGAAAAATCTGCGCCATCTCGACACCGATGGCGCCGCCGCCGACGATAGCAAGTTTTTTAGGCACCTGTTTGAGCGATC
>JAMDBH010000134.1:4706-5137 GCA_023487615.1 Gammaproteobacteria bacterium | reverse complement strand
GCGATGGATTTATCATTGCCATACGCCTTGACGATTGCGGCATCCACCACACGCCGCATCACAGGCGTGATATCCAGCCCTATGCCGTCGCCCTCGATAAAGGGGATGATCGGCCGGCTGGGCACGTTCAAGGAGTGATCGGGATTGACCGTGATCTGCTCGCCGTAGGCGGGAATGACGATTTTGCTGTAATTCACTGTGGTTCCAAAGACTAATAGAAGGCGGGAATTGTACCACCCCCTCGTGCGACCTTGGCCAACCCAAAAATACTTGACTAAAACACTCAGGTTAACTACAGTAATAACCTAGTAATTTACTCAGGAATAGCCCTACAAACTGCAAGGTAATTAATGAGATGAGTACGACTCTGCAAAATCTGGTCAATCAGCCTTATAAGCACGGTTTCGTGACTGAAATCGAGTCGGACGTTT
>JAMDBH010000134.1:0-4696 GCA_023487615.1 Gammaproteobacteria bacterium | reverse complement strand
GGCCAGGATCGGATACAAAAAGAAGGTAAACACGGGCATGGTGAGGAGGAAAAGCATCAATGCCGTATGCCGTGAAGGTTGCGTGATGCCGAGCCCTTCATAAAACCAAGGCTGCTCGATGAGTACGACTCTGCAAAATCTGGTCAATCAGCCTTATAAGCACGGTTTCGTGACTGAAATCGAGTCGGACGTTTTGCCAAAAGGGCTGAATGAAGATGTTATCCGATTGATTTCTAATAAGAAAAATGAGCCTGAGTGGATGCTAGAGTTTCGCCTTAATGCCTACCGCCATTGGCTCATCATGTCGGAGCCGGCCTGGGCCAATGTCCACTATCCCAAGATAGACTTCCAGGACATCAGCTACTACTCCGCGCCCAAGCCCAAGAAGAAGCTCACGAGCCTCGACGAGGTGGACCCGGAGCTGTTGCGCACCTTTGAAAAGCTGGGCGTGCCGCTCCATGAGCAAAAAGCCCTGGCCGGTGTCGCCGTGGACGTCGTATTCGACAGTGTGTCGGTGGTGACCACCTATAAGGCCAAGCTCGCCGAGGCGGGGGTCATCTTCTGTTCCTTCTCCGAGGCAGTGCAGAATCACCCGGAACTGGTCAAGAAATACCTGGGCAGCGTCGTGCCGAGCGGCGACAATTACTATGCTGCGCTCAACTCGGCCGTGTTCACCGACGGCTCGTTCTGTTACATCCCCAAGAACACCCGATGCCCGATGGAGTTGAGCACTTACTTCCGCATCAACACGGAGCAGTCTGGCCAGTTTGAGCGCACCCTCATCATCGCCGAGGAAGGCAGCTACGTGAGCTATCTGGAAGGCTGCACGGCGCCCCAATTCGACACCAATCAGTTGCATGCCGCAGTCGTTGAATTGATCGCATTCGACAACGCCGAGATCAAATACTCCACCGTGCAGAACTGGTACGCCGGCGACGAGAACGGCGTGGGAGGCATCTATAACTTCGTCACCAAGCGCGGTATGTGCAAGGGGGTAAACTCCAAGATCTCCTGGACCCAGGTCGAGACCGGCTCGGCCATCACCTGGAAATATCCGAGCTGCATCCTGCAGGGCGACAACTCGATCGGCGAGTTTTATTCCGTCGCGCTCACTAATCACAAGCAACAGGCCGACACCGGCACCAAAATGGTTCATATCGGCAAGAACACACGCAGCCGGATTGTGAGCAAGGGCATCTCGGCGGGCGAATCGTCCAACAGCTACCGCGGTCTGGTCAGGATCACGCCGAAGGCCGCCGGAGCGCGTAATTACTCACAATGCGATTCGCTGCTGATCGGTTCGCACTGCGGCGCCAACACTTTCCCGTACATACAGGTGCAGAATCCCACGGCCCAGGTCGAACACGAGGCGAGCACCTCCAAGATCGGCGAGGATCAGTTGTTTTACTTCGCTCAACGCGGCATCGGCAGCGAAGAGGCGGTCTCGATGATCATCAACGGCTTCTGCCGTGATGTCTTCAACCAGTTGCCGATGGAGTTCGCCGTCGAGGCCACTAAATTGCTTGGGCTGAAACTGGAAGGAAGTGTGGGATGATTATTCCGAATAGCAAAACATTGCTCGAAGTGCGTGACCTGTCGGCCTCGGTGGGTAACGTGGAGATTCTGAAAGGCATCAATCTCATGATCCGCGCGGGAGAAATTCATGCGATTATGGGGCCCAACGGTTCAGGCAAGAGCACCCTTTCCAAAATCCTGGCGGGACATCCGTCTTACACGGTGACCGGTGGCGAGGCGTTGTTCGAAGATAAAAATCTCCTCGCACTTGCACCGGAGGAACGCGCCCGCGCCGGTGTGTTTTTGGCCTTTCAGTATCCGGTCGAAATCCCCGGCGTGAGCAACAGCGCCTTCTTGCGCCTGGCCTATAACACCGTTCAGGCGCAGCGCGGCGGTGACGAACTCGACCCACTCGAGTTCAACGACTTTGTGCGCGAGAAAATAAAGCTGGTCGAAATGGACTCCAGCTTTCTGGATCGTGGCGTCAATGAAGGCTTTTCTGGCGGCGAGAAGAAGCGCAACGAGATCCTACAAATGGCGCTATTGGAACCGAAGCTGGCGATACTGGATGAGACCGACTCCGGGCTCGATATTGATGCGTTGCGGATCGTCGCCAACGGCATCAATCAACTCACGACACCGGACAATGCCATTTTGCTGGTGACCCATTATCAACGCCTGCTCAATTACATCACCCCCGATTTTGTCCACGTCATGGAGGGCGGCCGCCTCATCAAGACCGGCGGCAAAGAATTAGCGTTGGAGCTGGAGCGACTCGGGTATGACTGGGTGCGCGATGAGCAGGAAGCCGCCAGGTTGACGGCATGAATGCAAACACGGTGCTTGCCCGGGGATCTGGTCTCGGCAACCTGCTGAGAGCTACGCCCGATAGTACTCCACAAGGACCGGGCTGGCTGAACCGGCTGCGGAGCGAGGCGGCCTCGTGTGCGGCCCAACTCGGACTGCCGACCAAGCGCGACGAAGAGTGGCGTTACACAGACCTTGCACCGCTGCTCAACTATCCATTCGAGTCGGTCACATCGTCACCCCTCTTAGCACTGGCCGATATCGAACGTTTTATCATTCCCGAAGCGGCCACAAGCCGCCTGGTGTTCGTGGATGGCGTGTTCGCACCTGCATTCTCTTCGTTGGACAATCTGCCCGCGGGTTTGCGTGTGACTCGTCTTGCTGAGGCATGGTCCAGCCACGAGATGATCGTCCATGCCCACCTCGCGCGTCATGTAAATTTTCAGCACGACGTATTTGCCGCGCTCAACACCCGTTCCTTCAGCGACGGCGCCTTGATTCTCATCGGCAAAGACCAGCGCTACCCCGTGCCGGTTCACTTGCTGTTTGTGACTACTGCCCATGATTCTCCTGTGGTCATCTCTCCGCGTTGTTTGGTAATTGCAGAACCGGGCAGCGAATGTACCCTGATTGAGGACTCTGTGAGCCTTGGCGATAGTGTCTACTTCAACAATATGGTCACTGAAATCGCCGTGGCGGAGAATGCGGAAGTCACCCATATCAAACTACAGCGCGAAGCGAGCAGCGCGTTTCACATTGCTCATAGCGGTGTGACTCTGGCGCGTAACGGGCGTTACCACTCCAACACCGTGACGCTGGGCGCGCGTCTGTCGCGTTTCAATCTCCGTGTCACCCAGACCGGCGAAGGCGCGGAGTGCACGGTGGAGGGACTGGCCCTGATTGCCGGTCAGCAGCTTGCCGACACCCATAGCACCATCGTCCATACCCAGCCTCGCGGGACGAGCCGGCAACTGCATAAGTGCATCGTGGACGGCGCGGCCCATGCAGTGTTTAATGGCAAGGTCGTTGTACAGCAGAACGCGCAGTTGACTGATGCCGCGCAGTCGAGCCGCAACCTGCTGTTGTCCGCCAGGGCCAGAGTGGACACCAAGCCGCAACTCGAAATCTTCGCCGATGACGTCAAGTGCGCGCATGGGGCGACCGTGGGGCAACTAGATCCCGAAGAAGTGTTTTACTTGAAGAGCCGAGGTCTGGACGAACTCGCTGCGCGCAACCTCCTGACCTATGCCTTCGCCGCAGAGGTCATCGCCAAGATCGCCGTGCCGTCCGTAGTGGAACGGTTGCGGTATGTCGTACTCGAACAGATTCAACACACATCATGAGCACTCAACCTCTGAACGTCGCACAACACACTGATCTGGATGTGGAGCGGATCCGTGCGGATTTTCCCATCCTGCAGCGCCGCTTCAACGACAAGCCGCTGGTCTATTTGGATAATGCGGCGAGCAGTCAGATGCCGAAACCTGTGATTGACCGGCTGGTGCGCTACCAGACCCAGGAGCACGCCAATGTGCATCGCGCCGTGCATCACTTGAGCGAGATCGCGACGGCGGGCTATGAGGGCGCGCGCCGCAAGGTGCAGCAATTTCTCAATGCGGGAGACGAGCGCGAAATCATCTTTACACGCGGCACCACCGAATCCATCAATCTCGTCATGCACGGCTATGGACGCGCCTTCATCGGCGCCGGTGACGAGATCATCCTCTCCGCCATGGAGCACCACTCCAACATCGTGCCGTGGCAGATGCTATGTCAGGAAAAAGGGGCAAAGCTGCGTGTCATTCCCATGAATGACAACGGCGAACTGCTGCTCGATGACTACCAAAACTTGTTCAACGAGCGCACCCGGTTTGTATCTATCGCCCACGTCTCGAACGCCCTGGGGACCATCAACCCGGTGCGCGAGATGATTTCAATCGCGCATAGTCACGGTGTGCCCGTGCTGCTGGACGGGGCCCAGGCCGCGCCGCATTTGACCGTTGACGTCCAGGCGCTCGACTGCGATTTTTACGCCTTTTCAGGGCACAAGTTGTACGGCCCGACGGGCATCGGTATCCTCTATGGCAAGGCGGCCTTGCTGGAAAAGATGCAGCCTTATCAAGGCGGCGGCGACATGATTCTGAGCGTCACCTTCGAGCGCACGACGTACAACACCATCCCCTATAAATTCGAGGCCGGTACACCGCCGATTGCGGCGGCCATCGGCCTGGGTGCGGCCATTGATTATGTCGCTGCGATTAGCCTCGATCACATTGCCGCCCACGAGAACGCACTACTGAACTATGCGACGGCGCAACTCAGCGCCCTATCAGGCGTGCGCCTCATCGGCACCGCGCACCATAGTTACGCGGCT
>JAMDBH010000029.1 GCA_023487615.1 Gammaproteobacteria bacterium | reverse complement strand
ACGGTACATTTGTGTTGACATTTTTTCTTGCTACTTACTACTTGCAACTGTCTTTAATTATGCACACCAAAACCATAGCCGAATTATCCCGCGCGCTTAAACAGCGCGAGTTCTCCAGCGTCGAATTGACGCGCGCCTATCTCCAGCGTATCGAACGGCACAACCCGGCGCTCAATGCCTATATCACCGTCACCGCCGAGCGGGCGCTGGAGCAGGCGCGCGCCGCCGATGCGCGTCTGGCAAAAAACGAGGGCGGCGCGCTTACCGGCGTACCCATCGCGCAGAAGGATATTTTCTGCACCAAGGGCGTGAAGACCAGTTGCGGCTCCATGATGCTCGACAACTTCATCGCGCCGTATGACGCCGCCACGGTGGAGCGTTTTAATGCGGCAGGCGCGGTGATGCTGGGCAAGACCAACATGGACGAGTTCGCCATGGGCTCGTCCAACGAAACCAGTTTTTACGGCCCGGTGAAAAATCCCTGGGACCCTGCCGCCGTGCCGGGCGGCTCCTCCGGCGGTTCCGCCGCCGCGATTGCCGCGCGGCTCGCGCCCGCCGCCACCGGCACCGACACCGGCGGCTCGATCCGCCAGCCCGCCGCGTTGTGCAATCTCACCGGCCTCAAACCCACCTACGGACGCGTGTCGCGCTACGGCATGATTGCCTTCGCCTCCAGCCTGGATCAGGGCGGGCCGATGGCGCGCACGGCGGAGGATTGCGCCCTGCTCATGCAAGTCATGGCCGGCTTCGATGCGCGCGACTCCACCAGCGTGGACAGACCCGTCCCGGATTATGCTGCGGCGCTCAACGACTCCATCAAGGGCCTCAAGATCGGTCTGCCCAGGGAGTATTTTGGCGCGGGGCTGGACGCCAAGGTGGCGCAGGCGATAGACGCTGCCGTCAAAGAGTATGAAAAACTCGGCGCGGTGGTGAAGGAAATCAGCCTGCCCAACACCCCTCTCGCGGTGCCGGTGTATTACGTGATCGCGCCCGCCGAGTGTTCCTCCAACCTGTCGCGCTTTGACGGCGTGCGCTACGGTTACCGCTGCAAGGACCCGGTGGATTTGCTCGATCTCTACGAGCGCTCGCGCGGCGAAGGTTTCGGCGCCGAGGTCAAACGCCGCATCATGATCGGCACCTATGTGCTGTCCGCCGGTTACTACGACGCGTATTACCTCAAGGCGCAAAAGCTGCGCCGCCTCATCAGCGACGACTTCAAACGCGCCTTTGAGCAAGTGGACGTCATCATGGGGCCGACCGCGCCCACGGTGGCGTTCAATCTGGGCGAGAAGACCGATGACCCGGTCACCATGTACCTGTCCGACATCTATACCATCGCGGTCAATCTCGCCGGGCTGCCCGCGATCTCACTCCCCGCCGGTTTCGTGGGCAAGCGTCCGCTGGGTTTGCAGGTCATCGGCAATTATTTCGACGAACCGCGCTTGCTCAATGCCGCACACCAGTATCAGAAAGTCACGGACTGGCACACGCGCACTCCGGCGGGATTTGAATGAACGCTCCAAAAGTTCAGATTTTGCAAGGAGACTGCTTGGATGTTTTGCGGCGATTTCCTGATGAGCAATTCGATTTAATAATCACCTCTCCACCCTATGCCGATAGTAGGCACAAAACCTACGGCGGGATAGATCCGGATGGTTACGTAAAGTGGTTTTTGCCTCGAGCGAAGGAATTTCTCCGGGTTCTCAAACCATCTGGTTCGTTTGTCCTCAATATAAAAGAAAAGGTTGTGGACGGTGAACGGCACACATATGTTCTCGATTTGATTATAGCTTTGCGAGAATTAGGCTGGTTATGGACTGAAGAGTATATATGGCACAAAAAGAATTGTTACCCCGGTAAATGGCCGAATAGATTCCGCGATGCGTGGGAGCGATGCTTGCATTTCACTCGCTCTCGTAAATTCAAGATGAACCAACAATCCGTCATGGTGCCAATGGGGGATTGGGCTGACTCACGTTTGAAAAGCCTTGGAGACAATGATGTTGTGCGCTTTGACTCGCAAGTGGGGAGCGGGTTTGGGAAGAATATTACGAACTGGTTAAACAGGAGCATGGCGTACCCCACCAATGTGCTCCACTTGGCTACCGAATGCGGCAATCGAAACCACAGTGCTGCCTTTCCAGGGGCAATTCCGGAATGGTTTATAAAACTTTTTACGGATGAAGGCGATTGGGTTCTTGACCCATTTGTGGGATCAGGCACGACCCTGGAGGTCGCCCAGAAAATGGGGCGGAACTCAGTGGGGATTGATTTGCTGAGTGATTATTGTGAATTAGCCAGAAACCGGGTTGTGGGTCCACAGATGCAACTTCTCGAAGATCGAGGAATTTATGCAAAAAATACAGACAAAGCAGATCGTCAGCTACATCGAAAAGAATATCCCGGTATTTCACGAGAAAAGACTCGAAAACCTGTCGGGGCTAAAGCTGGACCGGGTGCTGGCAAGAAAAAACCCGTACCTGTTCAAGGCAAAAAACATAGGAACCGCAGAGCAATTAGTAAGACAATTGCTTGATGCGCATTTATCTTCCCAGGAAGAAACCATTTTTGGCGATTTCCTGGAGGGGCTGGCCATTCATGTTTGTGGCATTGTCTATGCGGGCAGGAAATCCACAACAGAGGGTATCGATCTTGAGTTTGACCGGGATGGAAAGCGCTATATCGTTTCAATTAAGAGCGGCCCAAACTGGGGAAACGCAAGCCAGATTAAAAAAATGCGTGACTACTTCCGGCAGGCGAGGCGGATACACAGAGCGCATGGCGAGCTAATTGCAATTAATGGCTGTTGTTATGGGCGCGACACGCAACCCGACAAGGGCGATTACTTGAAGTACTGCGGACAAATGTTCTGGGAGCTTATCTCAGGAGATGAAACAATGTACCTGGAACTCATTGAGCCACTGGGTCATAAGGCCAAGGAGCGTAATGAGGATTTTCTTCAGGCTTATGATCGCGTAGTCAATAAATTCACCAGAGACCTTCTGGGGCGATTTTGTCTTGAAAGCGGTGCTATAAACTGGAATACACTTGTTGCATTTAACTCATCTGCCAATAAACCTGAAAGGACAGAAAGATAAATGGAATGGGAAACCGTCATCGGTCTTGAGATTCATACGCAGCTTGCCACGCGCAGCAAGATTTTTTCCGGCGCGCCGACCGCGTATGGCGCGCTGCCCAACAGCCAGGCCTGCGCCATTGATCTCGGCATGCCCGGTGTGCTGCCGGTGTTGAACGAGGAGGCGGTGCGCATGGCGGTGAAGTTCGGCCTCGCCATCGGCGCCAGGATCGCGCCGCGTTCGGTGTTCGCGCGCAAAAACTATTTTTACCCCGACCTGCCCAAGGGTTATCAGATCAGCCAGTACGAACTGCCGGTGGTGGCGCAGGGCCGCATCGAGATCGAACTGGAGGATGGCGGCGTGAAGACCATCGGCATCACGCGCGCGCATCTGGAGGAAGACGCCGGCAAGTCACTACATGAGGACTTTCACGGCATGAGCGGGATAGACTTGAACCGCGCCGGCACGCCACTGCTGGAGATCGTCTCCGAGCCGGACATGCGTTCGGCCAAGGAGGCGGTCGCCTATATGAAAAAAATCCATACCCTGGTGCGGTATCTGGAAATCTGCGACGGGAACATGCAGGAAGGCTCATTCCGCTGCGACGCCAACGTCTCGGTGCGCCCCAAGGGGCAGCATGAATTCGGCACCCGCGCCGAGTTGAAAAACATCAACTCGTTCCGCTTTGTGGAGAAGGCCATCAATTATGAAGTGCAGCGCCAGATCGAACTGATCGAGGGCGGCGGCAGCGTGGTGCAGGAGACCCGTCTCTACGACGCGGACAGGGATGAAACCCGTTCCATGCGCAGCAAGGAAGAAGCCAACGATTACCGCTACTTCCCCGATCCGGATTTGCTGCCGCTGGAGATAGGCGCGGACTTTGTTGAGACCGTGCGCGGCACTTTACCTGAGTTGCCGGATCAGAAAAAACAGCGCTTTATAAAAGACTACGCGCTCACGCCCTACGAAGCGGGCGTGTTGACCTCCAGCCGCGAACTTGCGGCTTATTATGAAGACGTGGTGCGCGGCGTGGGCGGCGAGCCCAAGCTGTGCGCCAACTGGGTGCTGGGCGAGTTGCTGGGTGCGCTCAACAAGAATAGCCTGGATATTAACGCAAGCCCGGTCAGCCCCGCGCAGCTTGCCGGCATGCTCAAACGCATCGGCGACAATACCCTCTCCGGCAAGATCGCCAAACAGGTGTTCGACGCCATGTGGCACGGCGAAGGCGACGCGGATGCGGTGATCGCCGCCAGGGGCTTGAAGCAGGTCACCGACAGCGGCGCGATTGAAAAGGTGATAGAAGAGGTGATTAAAAAATTCCCCGAACAGCTCGCGCAATACCGCAGCGGCCAGGACAAGCTGTTTGCATTTTTCGTCGGCCAGGTGATGAAGGCGAGCCAAGGCAAGGCCAACCCGGCGCAGGTCAATGAACTGCTGAAGGAGAAGCTCAGGTAGTCAGTTGTTGCGGGGCGACAACACGGTTACGGCCCAAATGCTTCGCTTGATAAAGGGCTGCGTCGGCGGCTGCGACCAGTTGGTCCGCAGTCATATCCGTTCCAGGCCGGTACACGACAACGGCGGCGCTGATGCTGACGTAGGATGCAACCTTGGAGCGCGCGTGGGCGAGCCGCAACTGCGCTACCGTATTGCGTACCTCTTCGGCAACCTGGACGGCGCCGCTCAGTTCCGTTTCCGGCAGGATAAGCGCAAACTCCTCGCCGCCATAGCGTGCGGCCAAATCCGCCGCGTGCCGGCAGCAGGACTCAATCGCGGTGGCGACCTGCCTGAGGCACTGATCGCCTGCCTGGTGACCGTAGTAATCGTTGTAGGGCTTGAAAAAATCCACGTCGCACATGATTAATGCCATCTCCTTCTTGGTGCGCTGTGCGCGTGAGATCTCGTCCGCAAGATAAGCGTCGAAATAGCGCCGGTTGGCAAGCTCGGTCAGGGCGTCCTGCCTCGACAGGCGCTCCAGCTTCCGGTTTGCGGCGGACAGAAGTGGCCCCCCTCGTTTGAACAGTAATCCAAGGTTTTTAAGTGGAGTCCCTGCTGATGCTTACGCTGCCAGTTTAACCGTCGGCAGCATCACGGCATAAGCTTCATCGGGTGTTCTCTTGCCCA
>JAMDBH010000105.1 GCA_023487615.1 Gammaproteobacteria bacterium | reverse complement strand
AACTATCGCCTATTCGCCAATAACATTTCTTGTCAGAACTGGGATTTATAAGATCGCAAGGGAACAGTATGTAAAGGCAATCCCCTCATCCTATGAATCCCACAAATCCCAGTTCAGACAATGTGTAAGTCTACCGCGCTTTTCTGCATACCCTACTGTGCGTTAAGTGAAAGCGGCGCTTCGCGCACGCACTCCATAAAGGGGTATTCTCTAACGCGTTATGAACGCTCCCGGTGGCTGCGCCGGCGGGGCTTTGTTTCCGCTTCTTCCTTCCCCGAGCTTTCTTTTACCTTGATGCGCACCGGGGTGCCTTCCAGGGAGAAACGCTGGCGGATCTGGTTTTCCAGATAGCGCTCGATGGAAAAGTGGACCAATTCCGGATCATTTACAAAAAGGACGAAAGTCGGCGGCTTTACACGGACTTGCGTGACATAATAGATCTTCAACATCTTGCCACGGCGCGAGACGGGGCGTTCAAAGGTCGCCTCGGCAATGAGGCGATTAAGTTCTCCCGTTGGGATGCGCATGGCATGCTGTTCCGCGACTTCCGTCACCGTGCGAAGTAGCTCCTCGACCCCTTTGTGCTTTAACGCTGAGATAAAGACCACCGGCGCATAATTGGCGAAGATCAATTCGTAGCGCACGCTGTCGGTGAATTCTTTCACCAACGCCTGGCGCTCCTTGGTGCCCACCTGCCCACCATCCGTCAGATCCATCTCACGGCGCGTGATATTCAGCCGTTCATCCCACTTATTCACCGCGATCACCAGACCCCGGCCGTTCTCGTGGGCATATCCGGCGATGCGTTTGTCCTGATCCGTCACACCCTCGGTGGCATCGATCATCATGATGACTACATCGCAACGGTCAATCGCGCCGAAGGCGCGCACCACGCTGTAATACTCGACATCCTCCTCCACCTTGCTCTTACGGCGGATACCAGCGGTGTCGATAAACGTAAAGGGTGTGCCGTCCCAGTCGTAATGAATATCCAGCGCGTCACGGGTGGTGCCGGCAATGTCGCTGACGATAGCACGCTCTTCGTTGATGATCGCATTGAGCAGCGAGGATTTACCCACGTTTGGTCGTCCGACGATGGCTACGTGCAGGCGCTCCTCCTCTTCGTCATCATCTACAACCTCCGGGGGCGGCGGTAGTAACTCAACCACGCGATCAAGCATAAAGTCGACATCCTGACCGTGCAGGGCCGAGATGGTAAACGGCTCACCCAGCCCCAGCGCGTAGAACTCGGTGGCTTCCTCTTCCCGACGCTTGCTTTCAACCTTATTCACCACAAGCACCAGCGGTTTGCCTGTGCGACGCAGGATTTCGGCAATGTCATAATCGATATGCGTCATCCCGTCACGGCCATCCACCAGGAAGAGGATGACGTTCGCCTCATTGATGGCAAAATCCACCTGCTGGCGTATCTCTTCGGTGAATGCAGCCTTATCAAGCTGAATTCCCCCGGTATCGATAAGCACGAAGGGGTGACCGAACCATTCACAATCCGCGTACAATCGGTCACGCGTGACGCCGGGTGTCGGTTCGACATTGGCAATACGCCGCCCGGACAGGCGGTTGAACAACGTCGATTTCCCGACGTTTGGTCGCCCCACGATGGCGACGATCGGTTTTGGTTGGGCTAAAATCGGCATAACAGGGTTATTGTAACAGACTTACGCGCTGCTGGAAAATAGACCATGAAATCTCCGTGCGAATCGCCACACATTGCACGTCGCAGACAGTCGAGGTGATGGATGCAACTGCGCAAGGAATTAGCGCATACTTCGCCGAACTACATTGTTATGACACAGACACTGCTCGTTGCCCCCGGCGAAACGCTTCATGGGGTGATTACCGTTCCCGGCGATAAATCCATTTCACACCGTTCGCTATTGTTCGGCGCGCTTGCCGAAGGTGAGACGGTCATCGAGGGATTTCTGGCCTCGGAAGACACCCGCGCCACCGTGGGGTGCCTGCGCGACATGGGTGTACGTATCGAAGAGGGTGAGCGCGTGGTGGTGCACGGCGTCGGCCTGCACGGGTTGCGCACGCCTTCGAAGATGTTATGGACAGGCAACTCGGGCACCACAACACGCCTGCTGATGGGCGTGCTTGCCGGGCAACCTTTCGCTGCCACTTTGGAAGGTGATGCCTCACTCTCCCGCCGTCCGATGGATCGCGTCGCCATCCCATTACGCATGATGGGCGCGCAGGTGCGAGGCCAGGGAGAGCGCGACACCCCACCGGTGACGGTACACGGGGGGAACTTGCATGCGATACACTACACATCGCCGGTCGCCAGCGCGCAGGTGAAGTCAGCCATCCTCCTCGCCGGTCTCTATGCTGATGGCGTAACCACCGTCACCGAGCCGCAGAAATCGCGCGATCACACCGAGCGAATGTTGCGCGGCTTTGGCGTTGAAGTTGAAGAGGATGGATTAACCGTAAGCCTGCGTGGAGGGCAAACGCTGCATGGTCAATCTGTGATCGTGCCGGGTGATATCTCCTCCGCCGCCTTTTTCCTCATCGCAGGGGCCATTGCACCGGGGGCAGAGATCACCGTCTGCAATGTCGGCATCAACCCCACGCGAAGCGGAATTATCGACGTATTGCAGGCCATGGGCGCGAATATGCAAATCGCCAATGAGCGTCTTGCCGGCGGCGAGCCTGTCGCGGATATCACAGTGCGTTTCGGGCAGTTGAAGGCAACCGAGATCGGCGGAGACCTGATTCCCCGCCTGATTGACGAGTTGCCCGTGCTGACCGTCGCCGCCGCTTTCGCAGAGGGTACGACAGTCATCCGCGACGCTCGAGAATTACGCGTCAAAGAGTCCGACCGCATCGCCACCGTCAGCCGCTTCCTGCGTGACATGGGCACCGAAGTGGAAGAGCGTGAGGACGGCATGGTCATCCACGGCGGACACACGTTGCACGGCACGGATGTCGAGAGCCACGGCGACCACCGCGTAGCCATGAGCGCCGCCGTCGCTGCGCTCGCCGCCGGAGTGGTGGTGCGCATCCACGAGGCAGAGACCATTGCCACCAGTTTCCCGAATTATACAATGCTGATGCGGCAGTTGGGGGCAAGGATCGAGGAATGAACCACCAAGGCACGAAGGCACAAAAAGTTAATAATGTCTTTGTGCCTTCGTGCCTTGGTGGTTCAAATCATATGGTTAAGGAGATCATTTCTCCCGCACGCGGGCGGCGATGTCACGGCGGTAGGTCATGCCTTCCCAGGAGATGGCGCTGACTGCTTCGTAGGCGCGGTCGATGGCTTGCGCGAAGGTGTCGTCCATCGCGGTCACGTCCAGCACGCGTCCACCGTTAGTGAGAATATTCCCCGCCTCCTTGCGGGTGCCGGCGTGGAAGACAGTAACATCTTCCATCTCCCCTGCCCTATCCAGACCGTAGATAACCGCGCCTTTCTGATACGCGGCGGGGTAGCCGCCGGCGGCAAGCACCACGGTGACCGCCTTGCGTGGCGACCAGGAGGCTTGTATTTCACTCAACCGCCCATCGATGGCCGCATCGAACAGGTCAACAAGATCGTTTTCCAAACGCGGTAGCACCACCTGCGTTTCGGGATCGCCGAAACGTACGTTATACTCCAGCACCTGCGGGCCTTGCTCGGTCACCATCAGACCGACGAAGAGCACGCCGGTGAAAGGTACGGCTTGCAGCGTGGGGGCGATCACTTTGTTGATGCCGAAGTCGAGTAACTCAGGTGAGAAGTCCGGCACCGGGGAGTAGTTGCCCATGCCGCCGGTATTCGGGCCGGTATCACCCTCGCCAATGCGTTTGTAATCTTGTGCTGGGGCGAGGGTGAGGATATCTTGACCGGAACAGATGGCTAATAACGACACCTCATACCCGGCAAGGCGTTCCTCAATAACGATGCGATCACCCGCCGCGCCGAATTCGCGCTGCACCATAATCTGGTTGACCGCGTCGGCAGCCTCCGCACGGTTGTCACAGATGAGCACACCTTTACCCGCCGCGATGCCGTCGGCCTTCACCACCCAGGGCTTATCCGCCGGCTGTTCGGCAAGCCAGGCGATGGCTTCAGCGGCTTGATCGAATATCTGAAACGGCGCTGTGGGCACGCCCGCACGCACCATCACTTCCTTGGCGAAGGCTTTGCTGCCTTCAAGTTTAGCGGCGGCGGCATGGGGGCCAAAGATACGCAAGCCATGATGCTGGAAGAGATCGACGATGCCATTGACAAGCGGAACTTCCGGCCCTACGACGGTCAGGCCGATCTTTTTCTCGCGGGCAAATGCCGCCAACCCTTCCAGATCAGAGACGGCGATATTCACATTCTCCGCCTGTTGTGATGTGCCACCATTGCCCGGCGCGCAATAGACCTTCGTCACGCGGGGGCTCTGCGCCAGCTTCCATACTAGGGCGTGCTCTCGCCCACCGCTCCCAATCACCAGTACTTTCATGCGACAATCAACTCCATGGACAGATTCAACCGCGTTATTATAGCGCAGGAATGGGGGTGCTGTCGCCCTTTGGACGGCAAAGAGAACCAGGCGTTTTTATCGCCAATACTCGCTTTTCGTGGCGCGCTCTGCTACTATTGGGACGAAGGCAGCACTACGCCATCGCAATCCCACCAGGAGGTGTCATCGCCATGTATGCTTACCGGACGACTCATAAACTGCTCGTGTTGTGTGCGCTCGCAATCGGCGCGTTATCCGTAAACGCTGCCGAGAATGCCGTCACGTTCAAATTCAACCCACCTAATGGGCTACGTGTCACCGAAACTACCAATGAACGGCGAGAATTGGCTTTTGGTTCGCTCACCATGATTGAGGAACTCTCCAGCAAGCTCATGGCTACTTTCACCAAAACGGCTACGGGATATCGACAGGCTGTGCAGCCGCTCCATATCACGCTCACCCGTGATGGCGAACGCGTTAAGAACGTCATTTACGACCACATGCCGGATGTAGTGCTCACCACCGAGTTCCTTACGCAATGCATCGGCATCGGCGAAAAAACTTGACTCAATCTGCGCGCACTCGACGTTGTCGACCTTCACTAACTTGGTGAGGGTATGGACGACGTAGCAATCGTAATATACCTCGTTCGGCAACTTGATCTGCGTGATATCGACCAGATGATCCCCGACCGCCATCTGTTTACCAACAAAGAATCCAATATTGTCGTCCCAGTATTTTTTCTCTTGTTCACCGGCTTCTTTGATGAACCCCGATTTTTCCATTTGCGTAATAATTTCGGGAGACAGACTTTCTTTCAGCAATGTGAGCAGCGTATCGTAGCCGCTCACCTTCACGAAGTTTCCCCCGGCATCGATCTCGGTGGTGAGCACTACATCCTGCATGTGGTC
>JAMDBH010000146.1 GCA_023487615.1 Gammaproteobacteria bacterium | reverse complement strand
AGTTTTGATCGTAGGCGCTGGCGAGCGCCGGGCCTTTGCGCTCAATGATGCGCTCCGGCTGTTTTGCCAGCACATCCTTAATAAGCACAGCCAGGCGGCGCGGCGTGGCGAACTCGCTGACGAGCCCGGCGTAATCCGCATCTGCCGCAACAAAACCCTGCTCCTTCAGCCCTTCAAATATTCCTTTGCAAAAGGCCTGGGAAAGTTTGAGCAACGATTTGGGTGGCAGTTCTTCGGTGAGCAGTTCAATGAGGTAGGCGTCTTGCATGGTTTTACTTTTTGTTCAGGATGGGGAAACCCAAGGCCTCCCTCGAATCGTAGTAGCTCTGCGCCACCGCGCGGCTCAGGTTACGTACACGTCCAATATAGGCGGCGCGTTCCGTGGTGGAGATTGCGCCGCGCGCGTCGAGCAGGTTAAACGTATGCGAACACTTCATCACCATTTCAAATGCGGGCAGGGTCAGTTTGGCTTCCATCAGCCGCTTGGCCTCGGACTCAAATTCGCCGAACAATTTAAACAGCCACTCGACGTTGCTGTACTCGAAATTATATTTAGACTGTTCAACCTCGTTTTGGTGATAGACGTCACCATAGCTCACGCTGTCGGTCCATTTCAGATCGAACACGCTTTCCACGCCTTGTAGATACATAGCGAGCCGCTCCAAGCCATAGGTGATCTCGCCCAGCACCGGCTTGCACTTCAAGCCGCCGACTTCCTGAAAATAGGTGAACTGCGTCACCTCCATGCCGTCGAGCCACACCTCCCAACCCAAACCCCAAGCGCCGAGCGTAGGCGACTCCCAGTCGTCCTCGACAAAACGCACGTCGTGCTCGCTCATGTTGACGCCGAGCGCGCGCAATGAATCCAGGTACAGATCTTGTATGTCCAAGGGCGAGGGCTTCAGTACGACCTGATACTGATAATAGTGTTGCAGCCGGTTCGGATTTTCGCCGTAACGTCCGTCCTTAGGACGGCGCGAGGGCTGCACGTAGGCCGCTTTCCACGGTTCCGGGCCTATGGCGCGCAGAAAGGTGGCGGGATGAAACGTGCCCGCACCGACTTCCAGGTCGTACGGTTGGAGAAGCACGCAACCCTGCGCAGACCAATAACTCTGTAAACTCAGAATCAGGTCCTGAAAGGTTAAAATTTTTGCCGCCTGTGGCGCTGTTTTGTGCTGCGCGCTCACCATGAGCCCTCAAGTGTCTCAAAAGATAAGTATAGCGTGACCTGCGGCTCTTCTGCAGGATTCTGGAGTAATTAGCCCGGCGGCGGTGTCCAACATAAGACTCAAGATATGGCCGGATATGCCGATGATAAAGCTAGACAACACAAGGAATCTTTTATGAAAGAATTCGTTACCCTACCGACCGCCACCGCTCAATGGTATGAGCTGGTCAATGAAGCAGAGAATGTGGCCGCCTGCCGGTTGGTGGAGGAATTGGAAAGCTATCTGGTCTTTCTGCTGATGCGCTTCAGTCGTCAACCGGATCTGGCCGCAAGCGTGCTGGCGCTGGATTATCTCAACGGAGTTCTGACGGCGGGCAGTCTGCAACAGGAACGCCTGCGCGACGTGGGCGATCATTGCCTGCTCTATTCCGGCCTGTTCCCGCATCAGGCGGAGCGCCGCCATGTGCGCATCAGTTATTTTGTGGACATGGGCCGCAACGCCTACCAACAGCTCTCGCATACCCTGGCCAATACCTCGGCGGACCTCTATGCGCATTTGTCGCAGGACTTCATCAGCCTGATGGATGTGTTATTGGCGGTGCGCAAGCTGGGTAGCGCCGGGCCTTGCCTCGATCCGCTGCCGGCCTATGAGTTATGGGCGGACACCGGCAGCCGAGTGGCTTATAGTACCCTGCGCGAAGGCAGCTCCGGGTACCCGGTCATTCTGCAGAAAGAGCCCCAAATAAAGCATTAACTGCTTTCTTTAATGCACTATTTTAGTGCATTATTGTTCCTTCTGCGCCTCAGAATAGGGCGCAAACAGCCCTTCTGGGTGTGTAATTCTCTGAATATAGGGAATTTCTAAATGGCATGTTTCATGCTAAATTCCCTACTTTGAGTTTTCCAAGTACCCCACACCGCTTTGTACTATTCACTCAGGAGAGTTTTAATGTCTGCAAAAGTATTGAAGATGATTAAAGACAACGACGTCAAGTTTATTGACTTCCGTTTCTGCGACACCAAGGGGAAGGAGCAGCACGTCTCGGTTCCCGCGCATACCATAGACGCCGCGCTGTTCAAGGACGGCAAGATGTTTGACGGCTCGTCTATCGCCGGCTGGAAGCATATCAACGAATCCGACATGATTCTGATGCCTGACGCAGACAGCGCCGTGATGGACCCCTTCATGGAGGAATCCACCCTGTTGTTGCGCTGCAACATCATCGAGCCTACCACCATGAAGGGCTACGAGCGCGACCCGCGGTCGCTGGCCCAGCGTTGCGAGGCCTACATGAAGTCCACCGGCATCGCCGACACCGCCTACTTCGGCCCGGAACCAGAATTTTTCATCTTCGACGACGTACGCTGGGGCTCGGACATGAGCGGCTCGTTCATCAAGATTGACTCTGAGGAAGCCGCCTGGAACTCGGAAAAAGTCTTTGAAGGCGGCAATATCGGCCATCGCCCCTCCGTGAAAGGCGGCTACTTCCCCGTCCCGCCGGTGGATTCCGCACAGGACATCCGCTCCGCCATGTCGCTCGCTCTGGAAGAGATGGGGCTGGTGGTAGAAGCCCATCATCACGAAGTCGCCACCGCCAACCAGAATGAAATCGCCACCCAATTCAACACCCTGGTGAGGAAGGCCGACGAGCTGTTGATCTTGAAATACGTGGTGCTGAATGTCGCCCATGCCTATGGCAAGACCGCGACCTTCATGCCTAAACCCCTGGTCGGCGACAACGGTTCCGGCATGCACTGCCATCAGTCGCTCGCCAAGGCCGGCAAGAACCTATTTACCGGTAACAAGTACGGCGGCCTGTCCGACCTCGCGCTCTACTACATCGGCGGCATCATCAAGCACGCGCGCGCGCTAAACGCCTTCTGCAACCCCGGCACCAACAGCTACAAGCGCCTGGTGCCCGGCTTCGAGGCCCCGGTCATGCTCGCTTACTCGGCGCGCAACCGCTCCGCCTCGATCCGCATCCCCTACGTCGCCAACCCCAAGGGGCGCCGCATCGAGGTGCGCTTTCCCGACCCGACCGCCAATCCTTATCTCGCCTTCAGTGCGATGGTGATGGCGGGCTTGGACGGCATCCAGAACAAGATCAACCCGGGCGAGGCGATGGACAAGGACCTCTACGACCTGCCGCCGGAAGAGGAAAAGAAGATCCCCAAGGTGTGCCACTCTCTCGATATGGCGCTCGAACATCTGGACAAGGATCGCAAGTTCCTTACTGCGGGCGGGGTGTTCACCAATGACGTGATTGATTCGTACATCGACCTCAAGATGCAGGAGGTCACGCGCCTGCGCATGACCTCGCATCCGGTCGAGTACGACATGTATTACAGTTTGTAAGGTCTCTATTCGTCCGTATAAAAATAAAACACCCCCCGCAACGGGGGTGTTTGTTTTTTTGGAATTGCCTTTAGATTTCCACAATAACTCGTTGAGAACCTGATGCAATCACGGACGAAATCCGCAGTCCGCCGTCGTTTCCTGGGGGCTCGGCGGGGAAAATCGTCAAATATCCGAGGTTGCAATTGGCTGGCGAATGTACTCTAATTTTGCCTGCCCTGAGTTTGGGGCGATTGAAAAAGGCCATGGAGGCCTTTTTCAATCGCGCATAGCCAGGCCTGGTTAAGGCTCCCAACGGTGAGGGTATGGTCTTGTAAAGGGAGTACTCTGTAGGGGTGTGTACGCCTCTGCGGCAAGCAGCAAGACAACTTGCTCGCTAACATAATTAAAGAGTCTGTGCGCATGATAGTACAACTACGTAAAACCATTGCGGTCTTCGTACAGCGTTGGTACCCGGAACGACAATTTTTTTATCGCAGCCGCGGCCAGGTGCGTTTCGTCTCGCTGTCGCAGCCTATACAAATCGCGTTGAGTCTGCTGTTAGTGGCGGGCCTTGGCGGGGGTGTATTTGCCTGGGTCACCGCCCCTAGTTACGCCGAACTGGCGGCAGGCGTCGCCGAACTGAGGGAGGAACGCAATGCACTGCAGGCGCAGGCAAAATCCCTGACCACTCAGGTCGCCGCATTGCAGGACAAACTTGGCGACGCCCTCAAACAAGTCGCCAGCATTCCCGCTAAAGATACTCGCATCGCCGAACTGACCTCACAGCAAACCAGCTCACAGACCCGCCTACTCGCCCTCAACTCCCAGGTATCTACACTGCAAACCAACCTGGACGATGCCCTCAAACGGGTCGCCGAGATCAAACGCTCGCAGGAAACCCTGGTCGCGCACATTCAGGAACGCACCGAGAGCAACGCCGAACGCCTCGAACAGGCAATCGCCATGACGCGGCTGGATCTCAGCAAATTGATAGCCGACAGCAGTCGTAACAATAGTAGCAAGCTGGGACGCGGCGGTCCGTTTATCCCACCGTCGGCGGCCGCCCCGAAAAGCCCGTTCGCCGATATGCAGGACTTGTTCGAGACCAGCGTGGTGCAACTGGAGGCGCAATTGGACCGCTGGGCGAGCCTGGAACGCATCTTTGAGCGCCTGCCGGTGGTGCCGCCGGTGAACACGGGCCACGTCTCCAGCCGCTTTGGCAAGCGTAGCGACCCGTTCACCGAGCAGCAGGCCTTTCACAGCGGCATAGATTTTTCTGCGGAGCAGAACACACCCGTCTACGCCACCGCGCCGGGTTTGGTGACCTTCGCCGGCCGCGACGGCCCTTACGGCTACGTTGTGGAGGTAGACCACGGGCTGGGCATCAAGACCCGCCACGGTCATCTGAGCAAGGTGCTGGTAAAACAGGGTGAGCGTGTCGTATTGCGCCAGAAGATCGGGCTGATAGGCTCCACCGGACGCAGCACCGGCCCGCATGTGCATTTTGAAGTGTTGTACCGCGGAACGCCCCGCGATCCGGCCAATTTCATGGAGGCGGGCAGACATGTTTTCAAAGAATAATAAATCGGATCGCCCCGCCCCGAAGCCGGGTGCACCCTCCATCCTGAGCGCCGGTTTGCAGGTGACCGGCAAGCTGGTCACCGCCGGCGAGTTGCAGATTGACGGTGAAGTTGAGGGCGATGTCGCGGCCGGACGGCTCACCATCGGGGAGCACGCGAAGGTTACCGGCGATATCCGTGCCGAGCAGATCATCGTGCAGGGCGAGGTCTGTGGGAACATCCGGGCGCGCAGCGTACAACTTGCAAAAACGGCTAAGATCACCGGCGATATCACGCAGAATCGCTAG
>JAMDBH010000152.1 GCA_023487615.1 Gammaproteobacteria bacterium | reverse complement strand
GCTGACCTACCGCGGGCTCGGCTACTCGCTGCTCGCCGACTGGGGGCGGTGGCTCGCGATCCCGGCCACCGGCGTGCTCTTCGGCCTCTCGCACGGCCTCGTCGAGGCGCTGCCGATCCTCGCCGCACCCCCGAGCGACTGCGTGACCTGTCACACCGAAAAGGGCATCACGGGAAGCGCCCTGCGGGACTGGAAGCTCTCCCGACACGCGGCCAACGACGTATCCTGCGCCGACTGCCACCTGACCGGAGATTCGACGAAGAAGACCAGCGCCTGCGAAAAGAACGGCGTCGTGCGGGCCGTCTCCGCCCGGGCCTGCGCCCAGTGCCACCCGAATGGTGCCAACATGCACCCGGAGACCTACCCGAAGTACCAGAAGCAATTGGGTAAAGTTTCTCAGTTCTACGAAATGGTGAACTGGTGCATCGAGAACCTGTTGGAAGGTCAGCCTCTGAAGCCCGACAGTGCGGAGATGATTGACCTGATCGCTTACAACGTCTGGGAGCGCCGCGGCGTACCCTTGGCCCCCGGCAAGCATTAAACCGGGTCGCAGTAGAAGCATACACGTAGTAAGTAGTACTATAAAACGGCATCGTGGAAACACGATGCCGTTTTTTTTTTACTCTAGGGAACCTCTGAAAAAATATCGTCAACTGTCAAGGCGCACAGGTCACCAAGAAAAACTTTTGAATTTATAATGGTAAAGCCTTAGCGTTCTTGGCGTCTTGGCGGTTTAACAGCCGTTTTTAGGATGAAAACATATTCTCCGCGTCCCCTGCGGTAAATCGGTTTCTTTAATCAGTCCAAAAGCACATCATCATGAACCTACCCCGCAAACTTCATCTGGATATCCCGCTGTTGGTTGGCCTGTTGTTGGTTGCTGCGCTGGGTTTTGTGATTTTGTATAGCGCGGGGGGGCAGGATACCCAGCTTCTTATCCGCCACGGCCAGCGCTTGGCGCTGGGCTTCGTGGTGCTGCTGCTGCTGGCGCAATTACCCCCATATCAATTGCAACGGCTGGCGCCCTGGTTATTCGGGATAGGACTGATCCTATTGACCGCGGTGTTGGTTTTTGGCGATGCCAGCAAGGGTGCTCAGCGCTGGCTTGATCTCAAGCTGTTTCGCTTTCAACCCGCGGAGATCATGAAGCTCGCGGCGCCCATGATGGTGGCTTGGTATCTCAAGGACAGGCCATTGCCTCCTACTATTCGGCAAATCACCCTGGCCGGTCTGATGGCGATTGTCCCGGTGGCGCTGATCGCCAAGCAGCCCGATTTGGGTACGGCGCTGCTGGTGGCCTGCGCCGGGGTATTCGTCTTGCTGTGGGCGGGGATGAGTTGGCGGCTGGTCGGGGCATTTGGGCTGGTGGTGGCCATTATGGCGCCGATTTTGTGGTACTTCCTGCACGACTATCAGCGGCAACGCATTCTCACCTTTCTTCATCCTGAAAACGATCCGCTTGGCACGGGCTATCACACCATTCAATCAACGATCGCCATAGGCTCAGGCGGGATGTATGGCAAAGGCTGGTTGAACGGCACGCAGTCTTATCTCGACTTTTTGCCGGAGCGCACCACCGACTTCATCTTCGCGGTATATGGCGAAGAGTTTGGCTTGGTCGGTATCCTGTTGCTGTTGGCGATGTATCTGTTCATAATTTTACGCGGGGTATATATTGCCGTGCGTGCTCAGGACGTCTATGCACGGCTGTTGGCGGCGAGCCTGTCGCTGACGCTTTTTGTGTATGTGTTCGTGAACGTCGGCATGGTGATTGGGTTGATGCCGGTCGTCGGTGTGCCGCTGCCGCTGATCAGCTATGGGGGCACCTCGCTGGTGACACTGATGGCGGGTTTCGGTATCCTGATGTCTATTCACACTCATAGGAAATCACTGCATGCCCGAGGGCTATATTGAAAATTAGATTGGGAATGTTGCTGTTCGCTCTCTGCGGCGCCGTGTCCGCGGAGACGCTCAGCGTAATGAGCAAGCCGGAGTTGCGCGGCTTTCTGGATGAGATGGTCAGCCGCCACAACTTTCAACGCACCGAACTGGCCGCGCTGTTTAGTCAGGCGGAACTTAAGCCGGATATCATCGAGGCCATCTCGCGTCCCGCCGAGGCGAAACCCTGGTACGAATACCGCGACATTTTCCTCACTAGCGGGCGTATCGAGGGCGGTGTGGAGTTTTGGGATGAGCACGCCGCGGATCTGGCTCGTGCCGAGAAGACTTATGGTGTACCGGCGGAGATCATCGTGGCGATTATCGGCGTGGAAACCCGCTACGGAAAGAACACCGGCTCTTACCGGGTTCTGGATGCGCTCGCGACACTTGCCTTCGATTACCCTCCACGCAGTGATTTTTTTCGCAATGAACTCGAGCAGTACTTGTTGCTTACCCGTGAGGAAAAGATCCCCCCCCCTGTCGTTGACGGGTTCCTATGCGGGCGCCATGGGTTTGCCGCAGTTCATCCCCAGCAGCTTCAGAAGTTACGCCGTGGATTTTGATGGTGATGGAAGGCGCGACCTGTGGAGTAACACCAGCGACGCCATAGGCAGCGTGGCGCATTACTTCAACGAGCATGGCTGGCAGGCGGGCAAGGCCGTGGTGAGCCGCGCCGAGGTCAGTGGAGAACGTTATCCGGACTTATTGGAAAATGGTCTGAAGCCTGCTTTGAGTATGACGCAATTGCGGGAGCAGGGCGTACGCGCGTCCGATCCGGTGCCCATGGACGCGCTTGGCAGTCTGCTGCAATTCGAAACGGAATCCGGCATGGAATACTGGGTCGGCCTGCAAAATTTTTATGTGATCACACGCTATAATCACAGCGCGCTGTACGCCATGGCGGTTTATCAACTCAGTCAGCAGATTCGTGCACAAAGACTGGGGACTAGGGGTGAGCGGCGGGGTTAGGAGCCGCGCACGCCAGTACACCCTTGTACTGGCTGGGGCCCAGGTAATGAACTGAAGTCTCGCCAAGGATGGCAGAGGTGATCTCAAACCTTTAGGGCTAGGGGTTAGTGAAAAGTGACAAGAGGATAATTAGTATTTTTTCAACGTGCTACGTGCTACGTGCTACGTGCTGCGTGCTGCTTGTTGCTGTTGTAGTGTCTGGCTGCGGTTCAGCGCCGCGGCGAACCAGTGATGTGCCGACCCCGCCGGTGGGCGTGGAAGCGGATGGAGCGCCACTGCAACAGGTTGATTTTGATTCCATCGCGGAACCCGAGCCGCAGATGGAACCTTACAGTAAGTATGGAAATCCGCCTTACTACGAGGTCAATGGCCGCCTCTACCATACCTTGAGAAGCAGTGCGGGTTATGTGGAGCGCGGGATCGCTTCCTGGTACGGCACTAAATTCCACGGCAGGCGCACCTCGAGCGGCGAGCCCTATGATCTTTATGCTGTCACGGCGGCGCACAAGACGTTGCCGCTGCCGAGCTATGTCCTGGTGACCAATCTGAACAACGGCCGCAATCTGGTCGTGCGCGTCAATGACCGCGGGCCTTTTCACGGGGAGCGCCTCATAGATCTTTCTTACGCCGCCGCCGGCAAGCTGGGCGTTCTGCCCACCGGCACGGCCTTGGTTGAGGTGCGCGCGATTCAGCCCGGCGAGCCGTTGCCCACCCTGGTTGCGAGAGCGGGCGAATCGCCCCCTTACGAAATTCCGGTCGAGCCCGATCAGGCGCCCGTGTCGCTGGTCGCAAGCGCCGATAGCCAGCCGCCGGTGGGGATCGAGGCGGAAGCTTCTCCCATCAAAGAGGAGGTCAAGGAAATTTCCCCTCCTGCGCCTATGCCGGTCCCCGTATCGAAACCTGCGGACCGGATCTATTTGCAGGTCGGCGCATTCAAGAGTCGCGCCAACGCAGAGCAGTTGCGGAATCGGATCGCGACACGGGTACGCACGGCGGTGGATATCATCAATACGGCCACGTGGTACCGTGTGCGGCTGGGGCCGATGCTGAGCAGCGCAGAGGCCGCCGAGGCGACTACCACGCTTTCCAAGCTGGGCTTGGGGACTCCTCAAAGAGTGAATCAATAGGAGGAGCCGTTGTCTATTAAGATGTTTTAGACAACGTAAAGCCAATGCATCCCTGTGTAGACATGAAGATTAAAGAATTACTTGAGATATGGGTAAAAGGAAAATCCGACGGGGTACTGCTTACCGTCTACCAACGGTTCGAGAGCCTGGTCGCATTCTTGCTGTCTATCGTCGTCAGCATAATCATCCTGGTAGCCTTGTATCGCCTAATCGCAGGAGTGATATCAGGGTTAGTGTTTGGCGCTCTTAATCCCCTCGAACATAGAGTGTTCCAAGAGGTCTTCGGCGAGATCATGACGCTCCTGATCGCCCTAGAGTTCAATCACACCCTCCAGTACGCCGTAACGCGCCAACAGAGTATTATTCAGACCAAGACAATACTGCTCATTGCGCTACTGGCCTTGGCTAGAAAGTTTATCATACTGGATGTAAAAGACACGAGTGCGAGCGAGATGTTGGGTTTAGCGGCTATAACTCTTGTGCTGGGGGTTACTTATTGGCTGATGCGAGAGAGGGACGACCGTTTGTTTAACGCCTCGAAGAAGGAACAGGTCAGTAAACCGCCGGTCAGCGACTGACGGTCACGCACTATTGCTTAACCGTTCACTTCAGCCGAAGCCGTTAAAGCGGTGGTGCTGACTTGTCGCGTTAGATAGCTTTTCAGGGTGTGCCCTTTCTCAGCGGCTGTAAAAACTGCTATCCTAAGCAGCCAATCTTCATGGTCTCAACATTCATGATGCTTCAGCCAAGACTCTTTTTTTTCACCCTGCTGTGGTTGTGTCTCTCTCAGCCCCTGTTTGCAGCCGAAACGCCGGCTAAAGCCCCGCCCGCCACGACTCAGGCTGAGGCGCAAACCGCCGCTCAACCGATACCCGCGCCGCCCAGTGTCGCGGCACGCGCCTATGCGCTCATGGATTTTCACAGTGGCGACATTCTGGTGCAGAACAATGCCGACCAGCGCATGGAACCCGCCAGCCTTACCAAGCTGATGACGGCCTATGCCGTGTTCAAGGAGTTGGCAACGGGCAAGATCAAGCTCACCGATCAGGCGTCCATCAGCGAGAAGGCGTGGCGCACGGAAGGGTCACGCACCTTTGTGAAGGTGAATACCAAGGTGGGGCTGGAAGATCTGCTGAAGGGCATGATCGTTCAGTCTGGCAACGACGCCACCGTGGCCCTCGCCGAACACGCGGCGGGGAGCGAGGAGAGTTTTGTCGCGCTGATGAATCAACACGCCAAAGAGATCGGCATGGAGCACAGTCACTTTTCACTAACCCCTAGCCCTAAAGGTTTGAGATCACCTCTGCCATCCTTGGCGAGACTTCAGTTCATTACCTGGGCCCCAGCCAGTACAA
>JAMDBH010000030.1:5012-5400 GCA_023487615.1 Gammaproteobacteria bacterium | reverse complement strand
GCTGCGTATCCCAAGCATAACCGGCGAGCACTCGCTCACGCCCGGCCCGGCCCATGGCGGCTCCGCTGTCGTCTTCAAGCAATGTGACGATTTTGGATATAAACTCACCCTCTCCCGCCGCGACCAGCAATTCCTCGCCCACACTCGCGGAAATACCCTCGGCTGCCTCGACCGAGGCGATCACAGGCTTGGCCATCGCCATCGCCTCCAACACCTTGTTTTGTATGCCCCGAGCGATACGCAGCGGCGCGACGGCGATCTCTGCATGGGCAAGATAAGGGCGGATATCGGCTACCGCGCCGGTGACAACGACGCCAGGCAGTTCCGCCAACTTCTTTACGGCAGGGACCGGCCGCGCACCAACAATGTAAAACCGGCTGTCCGGCCG
>JAMDBH010000030.1:0-5002 GCA_023487615.1 Gammaproteobacteria bacterium | reverse complement strand
CATCCACGTTGGGCCAATAGTCCATCGCGCCGGTAAAGACTAACACACGTTCAGCGGCGCTATAAGGATTTGCATAGTCTCTCCGCGGCGAGAAATACTCCGCGTCCACCCCGTTGTGAATGGCATAGGTCTTGGCTGCGCTCTCCGGCGCAAGTTGTCTGAACAATTCCGCTTCGGCGTCCGACACAAATACCGAGGCGTCGAAGGCTTGCGCCACCTTGCGCTCATAACGCAACAACTGCTCGGCCTCGCGCTTGTATATCAAACTGAGCGGCCAGGGTTTAGTCAGCGCATACTGCTTCCACTTGTCCGAGTCCACGTCAACAAAATCTACAATACGGCGGGCTTCCCCGGCGCGCATCGCATACTGCGCCATGACCGAGGAAAACACCACGATGTACTTCACGGGCAGCCTGTTCAACATCTCACTCACCCAACGCTGTAGTTGCTTATCCCGATAATAAAAAAGACTCAACGGCGTGCGCCGGATCAGCCCCGCGAGGCTGCTGATTCTCGCGGTGACGGGATTGAGGCCAGCAAAATAGGACTCACCGCAAAGTTTGCGCACCGTCTCGACGTGCCGCCAGTCATCGGCATCGTCCACAAAGGTGGCGAGATGGACACGGTAGCGGGCGGACAAATATTTCAGGAAATGGTAAGACCGCACCTTGTCCCCTTTGTTGGGAGGATAAGGGATGCGATGGGTAAGGTAGAGCACGTCCTGCATCGCCCTAACCCAGATTTTTTACAACGTAGGGGCCGATCAGATTGGCCAAGGGCAACGGTAATCGCTGCCATAATTTGATGAACAATTGATATTTCGGATTGAGCGGGTTGTGATCCGGCACTGCCTTGGCGCGATAGAGTTTGTACTCATAATGCAGCGGCTGCGGCTCGAAACCCCAGTTTCTCTTGAAATCGTAAGAGCCCGTACCGCGTTTGCTGCGGCCGTAATCGAATAATTTACAGCCCCGCGCAGCAGCGCGGCGCATGACCTCCCAATACATGAAATCGTTGCCGGCGACGTCGCGCGCCTGGTCCGTGCCGCCGCCGTAGTATGGCAGCACCTCGTCGCGAAAATAAAAGTTGAGCACGCTGCTGATCACGCGTCCGTCCAGGGTCACCGTCAAGATCTCACAACTTGTTCCAAATACTTCCTTAAGGATAGCGAAATAGTTTTTTGCGAATACCGGCGTACCGAGCCGATGCACACTCTGCGAATAGGCGCTAAAAAAGCGGTCTACATCCTCATCAATCCCGCTCGCAAGGCCGGCCTTGATTCCCTTGCGCACCATCGCACGCTGCTTGCGCGGAATGGCGAGCATGTTCTTTTCCTCATCGGGATCTATCGGCTTTCTGAAGGTGACATACAAATCCTTGCACACCCAATCAGAGTGTTGCGGCGCGAGATTACGGTATTCCAGATGGTCTACATTCAAGCGCGCGGCCAGCGCCTGTCCCGCCTGGTCGAGCGACTGCCGGGCGGCCTGCGTCTCGGCCACAATCCCGCCATAGACGCAGAACGGCAGGCTCACCAGGCTATGACCGAACAGCCGGCTCTTCACCTCGGCCAGCGGCAGTATGCCTACAATACGGCCGCCCGACTCGGTGTAGAGAAAATGAGTGCGATGCCCAAAGGCGCGTTCGATAACCGTCTTCCAACCGGCGCGATGAAAGAACGTGGCGCCGGGGGCAGCCTCGACAAACGCCTCCCAGCGGGCGACATCGGCGGGTTGCAGTTCCCTGGTTACCACTTGCGTGGCGGGCGAATGACGCGCGGCCCCGCGCTCATCCTGGGCCAAGGCAGTCATAGCCGCCTCCTGAACGGGCAACATTTTGCAGAGGCGTCATGGCGCCAGAAATATCCTGTCCATCCTGTCCCACCGGAAGTCCTTGAGCAGCGTTCTCAGCCGCGTTTCCATCCGCCCTAGATTCAAGTAGTGACGAAAGCGGGTCTTGAGTGCGATGCCCGGTATGCGCGGCTGGCCGGGATCTATCTCCCAGGGGTGAAAATAAAAGATGCAGGCCTGTCCGTCGCGCCGGTTGACCTGCCGCATGCACCAGCGTGAAAGAGGATAAGGGAGCAGGCGGAAATACCCGCCGCCGCCGATAGGCAGCTTGCGATTGAACAGCCTGATCGTCGTGACCGGCACCTCCAACAACCCTTGACCTTCGTTGGGATGAAACGCGAAACGCGGCGCATTCGGCATCCCATAGTGATCATGCCGGATAGGATAAATGCTTGAGCTATAGAGGTATCCCGCCTCCTGCAGGCATTGCAACGCCCACAGATTGTTTTCGCCGATGGAAAAACTGGGTGCGCGATAGCCTTTGACTTCTACGCCACCCATATCCTCCAAGAGATGCTTGGTGCGGGTAACATCTTCCAGGAACTCGGCGCGGTTCTGTTCCGTCGCGCGGTAATGGTCGTAACCATGACTGGCCAGCTCATGGCCCTGGGCGACTATCCTGCGTATCAAATCGGGGTAACGTTGTGCAAGCCAGCCGAGCGTGAAGAAAGTGGCATGTACCCCGTGATCGTCCAGCATCGCGAGTATCGCGTCCACATTGCGCTCCACCCGGCAGGGCTGGTTATGCCATGTTGCGTGGGAAATGTAAGGGGCGAAGGCCGAAACCTGGAAGTAATCCTCGACATCTATCGTCATCGCATTTCGAATCGGCGAAGAGGTTACGGTGTTTGTCATGAGTGGTTACCATCCAGGGAAGGTCAATTTCAATTACTAATGAATTCATACACAAAGTCACTCAGAAAAAATATATCCCCCCTCCCTTGACGGGAGGGGGCTAGGGGGAGGGTGAGATGGTAGCCAGCTTTTTCACCCCCACCCCCACCCTCCCCCATCAAGGGGGAGGGGGGTTGATTTATGAGGCAGTACTATCGTAGTTTTTAGTTGCAGCGCGCAGCTTGCCGGCGCCGCCATTCAGCCACTCCCGCATCACCGTGGCGATACGCAGCGACGCCTGGCCATCCCACAATTCCGGAATTCTGCCCGCCTTGCCGCCTTGCCGCATGATATCGTCGAACGCCGCCAGGATGCGTTTCGGGTCCTGCCCCACGACGGTGTTGGTGCCCTCATCCACTGTTATCGGCCGCTCCGTATTATTCCTTAAGGTAATGCAGGGCACTCCCAAGGCGGTGGTCTCCTCCTGAATACCCCCAGAATCGGTGAGCACCAGCCGGGCGTCTTTCATCAGTCCCAGCATTTCCAAATAGCCTATCGGCGGCAAAGGCAATATAAAGGGAGCGGCCAGGATGGATTGTAGTGAAAACTGCTCTATCATGGTCAGGGTACGCGGATGCATGGGGAAGATCACAGGCACCTGCAGGCTGATCTCGCGGACGGCCAACAGCAGATTTTTCAAGATCGAGGCATCATCCACATTGGAGGGGCGATGCAGCGTCAGCACCGCATACTCCGCGCGGCCGTTCAGAAAATCTCCCTTTCCGGCAAGCTGTAGAATTTGCAAGGGCGGAACGGCTTGTTTCAGATTGTGGTGCAACGTATCTATCATCACATTGCCGACGAAGTGGATACGTGGCGCTTCAACGCCCTCGCGCAGCAGATTGTCGCGCGCGCCCCGTTCGGTGGTGAATAAGAGATCGGAGATCTGATCGGTCAGCACCCGATTGATCTCCTCGGGCATGGCGCGATCGTAACTGCGCAGACCCGCCTCGACGTGCACCACCGGCACGCCCTTTTTAGCCGCAACCAGCGCGCAGGCCAGGGTGGAATTTACGTCGCCGACTACCAACACCGCTGCGGGCCTCTCCTGATCCAGCACCGGCTCAAAGCGGCGCATAATCTCGGCGGTCTGCACCGCATGGCTGGCCGATCCCACCTCCAGATTCGTATCGGGCCGCGGGATATCCAGCGCCTCGAAATACTGATGGTTCATCGCAGCATCATAGTGCTGGCCGGTGTGCACAAGATGCAGATCGAAGGACTGGCTTTTTTTCATTGCGGCCATGACGGGCGCAATCTTCATAAAGTTGGGGCGTGCGCCCACCACACATAAAATCTTGGAGACAGGACCACCGCGAGAAATCGAATGACCCATCACCGGTCCTCTCTGCGGAGCCGCTCCACGCTGGGTAGAGCCAGAATTTCCCGCAACAGCTTCAGCACCTTGATGACGGATTTCTCCATTTGGGAAATCCTGTCTTCGAGTCTGGCCAAATTCGACTGTATCTCCAGTTCCTTTTCCTCACGAAGAACGCTTGCCTCGATATCCGAATCATAGCTTCGAGGTTCGCCAGTGTTGCCTATTTCGCCAATGAGATCCGCGATGACTTCTTTAACCGCTGCCTGGTCAAGGGCGTGCATATCCTCCAGATAACCCAGCAGCATCAGCCGGTCGCACAGGGTATTAATCTTGCGGGGGATGCCGCCGGTATAGCTATAAATCGCACTGAACGCGTCCGCACTGAAGGAGGGATCACCCTTCCATCCCGCGGTCTGTAACCGGTGTTCGATATAGGCCCTGGTTTCCGGCTCATCCATCGGCCCAAGGTGGTAAGAAGCGATGACCCGCTGCCGCAGTTGCTGCATGTCCTCGCCCTGCAGGGTGTTGCGAAACTCCGGCTGGCCGAGCAGAAAACTTTGCAGCAGAGATTTCTCGCCGCATTGAAAGTTGGACAGCATGCGCAATTCTTCCACGGCGCGGGGAGTCAGGTTTTGCGCCTCGTCCACCACCAGCAACGCCCGCTTCCCCTGATTGTGCAGCGACAACAAAAACGCCTCCAGCTTTTTCAGCAGGATCGCCTTGCTGGCATCTTCGTGCGGAAGGCCGAATGCGGCCACCACCATGCGCAGCGTGTCATCCGCATCGAGTTGAGTGCTGACCAGATTGGCCGCCACCACATGTTCCGTATCCAGTTTGCGAAACAGATTGCGCACCAGGGTGGTTTTCCCGGCGCCGATCTCACCGGTGATGACGATGAATCCCTCGCCCTGGTGCAAACCGTATTCCAGGTAAGACA
>JAMDBH010000121.1 GCA_023487615.1 Gammaproteobacteria bacterium | reverse complement strand
CTACAGGATGTTACAACGCCTCAGAGGCGTAATCGGCCAGGCGCGAGCGCTCGCCGCGGGTGAGCGTCACGTGGCCGCTGTGACGCCAGTTCTTGAAGCGGTCAACCACGTAGGTGATGCCGGAGGTAGTCTCGGTGAGATAAGGCGTGTCTATCTGCGCCACGTTGCCGAGGCACACCACCTTGGCACCCGGACCGGCGCGCGTGATGAGCGTCTTCATCTGCTTGGAAGTGAGGTTCTGCGCCTCGTCCAGGATGATATATTTGTTCAAGAAAGTACGCCCGCGCATGAAGTTGAGTGAGCGTATCTTGATCCTGTTGCGCAATAAATCATTGGTCGCGGCGCGCCCCCAGTCGCCGCCCACGTCGGACTTGGTCAGCACTTCGAGATTGTCCATCAGCGCGCCCATCCACGGCGTCATCTTTTCCTCTTCGGTGCCGGGCAGGAAGCCGATGTCCTCGCCCACCGGCACCGTGACGCGGGTCATGATGATCTCGCCGTAGCGCTTTTCCTCCAGCACCTGCGCCAGCCCCGCGGCGAGCGTGAGCAAGGTCTTGCCGCTGCCCGCCACGCCCAGCAGGCTCACAAAATCCACCTCCGGGTCCATGAGCAGGTTGAGCGCGAAGTTCTGCTCACGGTTCAAGGCATTGATGCCCCACACCGTGTGGCGCGAGCTTTGATAATCGCGGATCAGCTCGATGGTCGCGTTTTGCCCGTCGAGCCGGCGCACGATGGCCTCGAAACCGCCGTCGCCCGCGCTGTGGAGAAATTCATTGGGATGCCACTCCTGCACCTGCGGCCCGGTGATTTTATAAAAGGTGCGCCCGCTCTCCTTCCACGAGGCCATGTCCTTGCTGTGGCGCTCCCAGAAATCGGCGGGCAGCTCCACATATCCCCTGTAGAGCAGATTGACGTCATCCAGCACCTGGTCGTTGTAATAGTCCTCGACGTAGATGCCGAGCACCGCGGCCTTGATGCGCAGGTTGATGTCCTTGGACACCAGTATCACCGTGGCGTCGGGATACTCCTTCTGCAGCGCGAACGCGGTGGCGATGATATTGTTGTCCGGCTTGTAGCCGGAGAGGCTGTCGTGCGGGCCGGAAAGCAGCGGGCGGGTCTGGAAGAACAACCGGCCGCGCACCGCCTCCACGCCCTTGCCGGTGTGATTGAACGCGGGCAGCGGCAGGCCCTGGTCTATCTCCTCCTTGCTCGCATCGGCCATCAGGTCATCGAGAAAGCGGCTCACCTGGCGCACGTTGCGCGCCACCTCCGACACGCCCTTCTTGCTCGCGTCCAGCTCCTCCAGCACCACCATGGGCAGATAAATATCATGCTCTTGGAAACGAAAGATCGCGGTCGGGTCGTGCATCAACACGTTGGTGTCGAGCACGAAGATGCGCTTGCCTGTGACTTCTTTTCTGGGCATAAACTTTAGTTGCTCTTTAAGGAGGCTCTGAATAAGTCCATCCTGGACCTCTCAGAGCACGAAAAGCAAAAACGTGGCCATAAAATTATTACGGTGCTTTTCTTCATTTTCCAAACACTTCCGTGTTTGAAAAATGGCGGTGCATCCCTGCACCGCAGGAACCTCTGACTTAATCAGAGGCTCCTTAACCAAAACACTCCCTCCCTGCGGGAGTGTCCATTATTTTCCCCCTCTCCCCTTGGGGAGAGGGCCGGGGAGAGGGGGCAATCCCCAGAGGCGCTAATCGCCAAGCGCCTTCACCGCCTCCAACACCTCACCCACATGCCCCTCCACCTTGACCTTGCGCCACTCCTTGCGCAATATGCCGCTCTTGTCTATCAAAAACGTGCTGCGCTCGACGCCCAGCACCTGTTTGCCGTACATATTCTTTAACTTCATAACATCATACAACTTACACACCTTTTCATCCTCGTCCGCCAGCAGATCGAAGGTGAAGCCCTCCTGGCTCTTGAACGACTCGTGCGACTTCACGCTGTCGCGCGACACCCCCAGCACCACGGCGTTGAGTTTCCTAAACTTCGCTTGCTCATCACGGAAATTCTGCCCCTCCAGGGTGCAGCCGGGCGTATTGTCCCTGGGATAAAAATACAACACCACGTTACTGCCCTTGAACGCGCTGAGCTTCACGGTTTTCCCGCCGGTGGCGGGCAATTCAAAATCGGGGGCGGGTTTTCCAATCACTGCTTTGCTCATGCATTACCTCGCTCAATCTGTTATCGGCTGCTCAAATCCCCCATTTCCCCCTTTGCAAAATCCCCCCTCCGCCCCCCTTTGCAAAGGGGGAATAAGGGGGATTTTATTACCGCTTCAACGGCTCCAATACCCCGTCCAGATTCAGCTCATCGCACAAATTCAGGAACTCCTCGCGCAAGCCCGCGATGTGGACATCGGCCGGGACATTCACCGTGATGTTCACGTTAAACATATTGGTATCCGAATGCGTCGAGGTATAGCTCGCGGTGTACAGGTCTTCAATGTTGATGTGGCGGCTGGCGAAGAAATCCGCGAGGCGGTACAAAACGCCGGGGCGATCCACCGTCACCACCTCCACCATATAGGGCAGCAGATTGCCCTGCGCCGCGCGCGCCTCGGTGCGGCGGCTGGTGAGGGTGAGCTTGAGCTTGTCTTGCAGCGTGGGCAGCGCCCCCTCCAGCTTGGCGATGCTGTTCCAGTTCCCCGCCACCAGCAGCATCGCGGCAAACTCACTCCCCAGCGCCGCCATGCGGCTGTCGAGTATGCTGCACCCGCTGTCCAGTATGCCCTGGGCCAGTTCCCTGAACAGCCCTACCCGGTCGTTGCCCAGAGCGCAGATGACCAGCTGGACGTTGATCTTGTGATTGGTAATGGCATCCCCCACAGGCTTTGATCTTACATCTGTTCGGCAACTTTCAGGGGATTATACAAGAATCAAGCGGCGGCGGAAAAAGAAAGCCCCTCGTGAGAGGGGCTTTGAGTGATTGGGCCTTGTTTCGTATTCAGCCCAATTGTGCTTGTTGTGATGGGTTACGCTTCGCTCCACCCATCCGGGCTGTTTTAGTTATGCACCAGTACAGGCTTTGGGTACATACTTTTGCGCAGCACTTGAAGTGCACGCCCACGTTACAGAACCGCCCGCGTCACCCATTGTCAAGGTAAGTGTCTTGCTGACAATACCTGTTGCCACGCCTGACCCCTTCATTGTGGCCATGATCGTGCAGGCAGGTGCAGTTCCTGCTACCGCCACGCTCAGAACGTAATTTCCCGTTACAGTACTGGCCGCAGGAATACCACTGGCACCGCTCGCCGGACAGGTGCCGGTTTGACTCCAACTCTCCGCAACCGATGCCTTTAACCCACTCGCTAATGACATCGCCTCAGCCATTTGGGAGCGCGCAACGAAGTCCTGATACGCCGGAATCGCAATCGCCGCCAGAATGCCAATGATGGCAACCACAATCATTAATTCAATAAGGGTAAAACCCTGTTGTATTTTCTTCATGTTGCTCTCCTGTGTGGTTAATGTTTGTCTCAGCCTCTTCTCGATACCACACTGCGAAGCGTGAGACATTTGACATGATAATCAGGGCAGGAATCATGCCAGTCCGTCAAAGCTTGGCCCATCACAGAATTAACCCATTGTTATCATTTAACTTTACTCATCATCAAGAACTATTTGCGATTCGCCAGCATGACACTTTCAAGTCCTTCCGGGCCTAAAATAGTGACTCATTCGGGTCAAAATGTGACCTGAAACGTCACATCTGAATTCGGGTCGAAACATCATCGAAGGCGCGCCCCAGACTTGCCGCAATGTAACCTTGTGAGTTACAATTCAAGCAATGATAAAAACATTCAAACACAAGGGGCTGGAACGATTCTTTTTGGCCGGGGAACGACGCTTGCTGGATGCGAAGTGGCTGGCCCGACTGGAAATCTTTCTGGATGTCCTGGATAAAGCCAGAACTGTTGAAGATTTAACCGTCCCTGGATCGGGGCTGCATCGGCTGAGCGGAGATAGAAAACACACATGGAGCATGAAAGTGTCGAGGAATTGGAGATTGACCTTTCGTTTTGAAGGCGGACACGCCTTTGACGTAAATTTGGAGGACTATCACTGATGGAAACATTGGCATTTAAAGGCAGACGCCCGACGCACCCTGGGGCCGTGCTGCGTGAAATGGTTCTGCCGGAACTGAACCTGTCTCAGGCCGAATTGGCCGAAGAACTGGGCGTTTCGCGGCGCACCATTTCCGAGATCATTCACGAGCGCAGACCGGTTACTCCGGACATGGCCATGCGGCTGGGGAAATTTTGTGGCAACGGTCCCGGGCTGTGGTTGAATATGCAGCAGGCTCTGGATTTGTGGGAGCTGGAACACCGCAAGGCCAAGGAGTACGGTAAGATCAGGAAGTGCGCGTGAACAGACGACAAATTAAAGAAATTGGGCAGGAGCCATTTCTGTGAGCGATAAAGAGCCGGCCCGCGGCCGTTTCCCACACACCCGTCTGCGCCGCATGCGGCGCGATGACTTCAGCCGCCGCTTGATGCGCGAGACGACACTTACGGCGGACGATCTCATCTATCCGATGTTTGTGCTGGAGGGGAAAAACAAGCGTGAAGCGGTGGTCTCCATGCCCGGCATTGAGCGGGTAAGCATAGACCAGTTGCTGACGGAGGCGGCAGAGTTGATAAAGCTCGGCGTGCCCGCGGTTGCGCTGTTTCCGGTCACGCCGCCGGAGAAAAAATCGCTCGACGCCAAAGAGGCGTGGAACCCGGAGGGACTGGCGCAGCGCGCGGTGCGGGCGTTGAAAAAAGAATTTCCCGATCTGGGCGTGATTACCGACGTGGCGCTCGACCCGTTCACCACGCACGGTCAGGACGGCCTGCTGGACGACACCGGCTATGTGCTGAACGATGAGACCGTGGCGGCGCTGGTGAAACAGGCGCTGTCGCACGCGGAAAGCGGCGCTGACGTGGTTGCGCCGTCTGACATGATGGATGGGCGCATCGGCGCGATAAGAAATGCGTTGGAGTCCAAGGGCCACCTCCACACGCGCATCCTCGCTTATTCCGCCAAGTACGCATCGAGCTTCTACGGCCCGTTCCGCGATGCGGTGGGTTCGGCGGCCAGCCTCAAATCGGGCGTCGGCGCGGGCAACAAATACACCTACCAGATGGATCCCGCGAACAGCGATGAAGCCTTGCGTGAAGTCGCGCTCGATATCGCCGAAGGCGCGGACATGGTGATGATAAAACCGGGCCTGCCCTACCTCGACATCGTGCGCCGGGTGAAGGACGAGTTCGGCGCGCCCACGTTTGTGTATCAGGTGAGCGGTGAATACGCCATGCTCATGGCCGCCGCGCAAAACGGCTGGCTGGACGAGAAGGCGGTGGTGATGGAGTCTCTGCTCTCCATCAAGCGCGCGGGCGCGGACGGGATACTCACTTATTTCGCCAAGCGCGCGGCGGAGTGGTTGCGGGCAGGGTAGCACCCTCTCCCTACCCTCTCCCCGGAGGGGAGAGGGGGATATGTGGAAATACCTCATGC
>JAMDBH010000129.1 GCA_023487615.1 Gammaproteobacteria bacterium | reverse complement strand
CCGTGTCATTGCGCACGGAAATACCGCGCGGAGCGAGGAGGTAAATACCCTCCGTTACCTTCTCCGCCGTGGCATCCAGCGCGAAGACCACACCGTAGATGAATTCCAGGAAATAGCGCGCCTCTGAATCGGGCAGTTTTGTCAGATCAAGCGTCACCATGCGGCGTTGCTTCAGATCCATGCCGATGGCCATGCGATCATCCAAGCTGCGGGGATGGCGGATCTCCATACCACCTTCGGTGTTGCCATGCAGCACCAGCGGTCCGCGATCGCGTTGGCGTTTTGGGGCAGGAGCCTGTTGTACAGTGGGAGTCTGAGTTTCCATTGTCTCAAACTCCTCTTCTTCATCGTCGGCATTGATCCAACTCATGAATTTTTTCAGCGGACCTGCAGAGGTCATAGCAATCCTCCTTACAATAATGACGGCAAAAAATGTGCGATAAATATAGCTGCAAAATACCGGAAATCCCGGTGGCGGCATTGCTTGGTATGGGCGATCAATGATCCTTGCGGTTGCATGGCGGCGTCAATGACGATGCCGGATCATCCGGTTCACGATCACCGGACGGGTGTGCGTGAGCCAAACAGACGGCTCCCGACACGCACGAGAGTCGCCCCTTCTTCAATGGCGACGGCAAAATCGTGACTCATGCCCATCGAGAGTTCACGCAAATGGATTCCGGGAGGCGCGCTATTTCCTGGAATTCATCTACGGTGTGGTCTTCGCGCTGGATGCCACGGCGGAGAAGGTAACGGAGGGTATTTACCTCCTCGCTCCGCGCGGTATTTCCGTGCGCAATGACACGGAGACCAATGCGCCGTTGGCGGAAACCCCGCTGCCCATCGCACGATCAACCGCCCGCGTCGCCAACTCCCGCGACGAGCAGGAAGAGTTGTTCTGGCAGGGGCGCTAGATCGCGCTAGTAATAGATAAGAATCCAGCAGCGGGAAGCCTGGCGCATCCCGCCGTTGGCGTATGACTGGAACGGGCCTGCGGCGTGTCACCACGCCGCAGGCCCGTTGCGAAGGAGAGACGAATGAAGCTGACCATCATCGGCGCCGGTAAAATGGGTGAAGCGTTGGGACGAGGAATTTTACAGTCAGGCCAAGTCACCCCAGCTAACCTGACCTTCACGGATATTGCACAAGAGCGTGTACAAACCCTGGCTACCGAGCTGGGCGTCACCGCCGCAGGCAACAATATCGATGCCGTACGCGACGCGACGCTAGTCATTCTGGCGGTGAAACCGCAATATGTCGTTGATGTCTGCCAACAGATCGCGCCGGCGCTCCCTAGCGGGACTACCGTGCTCAGTATTGCCGCCGGCATCACGCTGACACAACTTGCCGCCGCCCTTGATCGCGAAGATTTGGCGCTCGCGCGCGCCATGCCCAACACCCCCTGTCTTGTGAATGCCGGGGCGATTGGGTTGAGTTTTGCTGGCGAGGCTTCCGCGAAGATACGCGACACCGTACGCAATCTCCTCGCGCCAACCGGTCTCGTCGAGGAAGTGCCGGAATCGCAGATGAATGCCGTCACCGGGCTTTCCGGCAGCGGTCCCGCCTATATCGCGCTATTAATTGAAGCATTGACGGATGGCGGCGTACTCATGGGCTTACCGCGCACCCAGGCGCAGCAGCTTGCCACGCAAACGGTCTTTGGTACCGCCAAACTCATTCTGGAAACGAGTTTGCATCCCGCGCTCGTAAAAGACGCGGTCAGTTCTCCCGGCGGCACCACCATCGCCGGCATTGCCGCGTTAGAGGAAGCCGGCTTCCGTCACGCCGCCATAACCGCCATACGCGCCGCCACCATGCGTGCTAATGCCCTTTCCGGGGAATAATCAAGCTATGCTTACAATCCTAGACTGGCTGAATTACCTGTTCACAGGCATTATTCTCGCCAACGTCCTCATTTCATGGGTACCGCAACTCAAGTGGTCCGGCGTAGGACGATGGATATTCAACCTGGGTGAGGCGATGTCGCAACCATTCCGACGATGGCTTCGTCCATTGCGCATGGGGGGAGTCGGTCTGGATTTTTCACTGGTCGCCTGTTACTTCGCGGGGCAGATTGTCTTCTTCCTACTGCGTGTGTTGGTGCAGAAGGTGGGTATCCACTAACCGAGGTGTGCGATGGCAGACATCACTCCCAATGATATTATCAATAAGCAGTTTCGCCTTGCGTTCCGCGGATATTCCCCGGATCAAGTCGATGACTTCCTGCAACAGGTCTCAGATTCGCTGTACCGAGTATTGGAAGAGAATCAGCGATTGCGTACACAAATCGAGGACTCGCGAAGCCAATTAACGCGGTATCAGGAAACTGAAGGCCTCATCAAGAATGCGCTGGTGCTTGCGGAGCGTACCGCCGATGACGTGCGTCAGCGCGCAGAGCAGGAGGCCGAACAGATTCGCCGGCGGGCAGGGGAACACACGGATACGGAACGCGTTGAGCTTGAAGTTCTGCGCCAAACGCGCCAGCGCATCATCGTCGAACTGCGCACCATGTTGCAAACGCATCTCTCGCTATTGGAAGGCCAGGAGCAGCGCGGATAACAGCGGGTAGATCAGATCGGAGATGGATGATGGCAGCTGAGGATCCCATGCCGGGCGATGGATTGCCGCAAGAGGAGATACCGGACATACCCTGGCTTGCGCCACCACGAGAGCACAAGCCAGTGGAATCCCCGGTGCTGCTGGCGGTGGGGATTCTCCTCTTCGCCTTGGTGCTTGCGTCGTCGTGGATTCACAACGGCAAACAGTCAGGCGTGGGATTCCAACATTCGCTCGAGGCACGCACACGTACGTATATTATTTCTCTCCTGCTCGACTGGCAACTGCGCGAGATCATTCCGCCACGGTATGCGTCCGCACTCAGTCCTCAACAACTCGCCCGCGAAACTGCCCGGCAATGGTCGACTATCAGTCGCGATGAACAGGTACGCGAGCAGAGCGCATTACTTGCCATGAATGCGGCAGCCCTTTACGGCGTGGCAGAACAACCGGCCTTGGCGCGCGCGGGCATTAGGCGTGCGGCACAACGCGACCCCGTTCGCGCTACCGCATACCGGGCGCTGTTACCACTTTATGCCAACACACCACGTCCTGTCACATTATCATCTCAGACACGGGGCATCATCGGCAAGATATCCGCTGGTCCACTCATCCTTGCGCGGAATGCGTTGCTGCGTGACGATCAGCATGCCGCCATTACCGCGCTGCAACCGGGGGCACAAGCCGGTTTACGCTTATTGGTAATCAACGGGTCCATCATTCTGCTGCTGCTCGGTGTATTGCTGGTGGCAGGTATCATTTTCTTGACCCGTTACCGACGCATCACCACCGTGTTGGCGGAGGTTGGGCAATCCCCCCCACCCCCTGTGCCGTGGGGGGTGGGGACGGCGTTGATTGTGGTCAGTGCGACGTACCTGCTGGTACAAGTGCTTGGCGGTCTGACGATTAGCATAATTAGCCCAGGCGCAGAGGCAGTGGGCACGCCCATCGTCATCAGTGTTGTAGCAACGATCGTCTGCGCACTCATCGTACTGTCGATCTTTCAAAGTGCGCAAGGACGATCACTCACGAATTGGAACGCACTGGGATGGCGGCCGACTTCGCGAGGTATTCGGTACGCTTTACTGGTATTACTACTCAGCCTACCGCTCGTTTGGGCGGCGACACTGCTCTCGAATATGCTCTTCGAAGGACAGCAAAGCCCGCACCCGCTGATCCCGTATTTACTCATGTCGCGCAATCTACTGCTGCAACTGGTCATATTATTCGCCGCGGTCGTGATGGCTCCACTGGTGGAAGAAACGCTCTTTCGGGGTATTTTGTTTCGGGCGCTCGAAGCCCGTATGCCTTTCTGGAGCGCCGCGGCGTTGAGTGGCGCATTATTCGCGGTGGTGCATGGCCAACTGGTCGCCGTGTTGCCTATCACCGTGCTTGGCATGGTGTTTGCTTTTTTGTTGCGTCGCAGTGGGAGTCTGCTGGCTCCCGCCGTGGCACGCGCCGTCTTGAACGGCATCTCGACCATAATTGCCCTGCTGGCTGGTTGGGCATTACGCGGGCCGGGTAGCTAAGTGTAAATGTCATCATGGAGTATAACCAGTGAACGCTGAACATTCATCAACCGATCAACAGACGCAGCGGATAGCGTCGCACCCTTTGCGCGTACTCTTTGCCGGGGGCGGCACGGGCGGGCATCTCTCTCCCGCGCTGGCCATCGCCCAGACCCTGCGCCAGCGTCATCCCGACGCCGCCATCCTCTTTATTGGCACCGCCGACCGCATCGAGGCCAGCAAGGTACCCGCTGCCGGTTTTGACTTCCGTGCCATCTCCGTGCATGGGCTGGCTGGGCGTTGGTCGCTAAGTGGATTGGCCAAGCGTTTGCGTGGTGTCGGCGAGATCGTCTCCGGACTGCCTATCTGGCAGGCGCTCGCTATCATTGGACAATTCCAACCAGACGTCGTCATCGGCACCGGCGGTTATGTCTGCGGACCAGTGCTGGCGGCGGCGAAACTGACCGGGCGTTCGGCGATTCTCGTTGAGCAAAACGAGGAGATCGGGTATACCAGCCGCCTCGTTTCCCGCTTCATCAAGCTGGCGGCGGTCATCTCAGACGATTCAGGCGCATTCTTTCGTGTCAAAGGCATCCGCACCGAGGCCGTGGGCAACCCTGTCCGTCCCGCCATTATCAAGACGACGCGCCAGGAAGGGATCGCCGCACTGAGTCTGGATACAGACCGTCTGACCATCAGTATTATCGGCGGCAGTCTGGGGAGCACACCGGTAAATGAAGCCGCCATAGGCGCGTTGCGTCAACTGGCAACAGAGAGCTGGTTCCACGATGGATGGCAGGTGATACACGTCGTCGGCCCGCAGCGTGGGGGGGGCATGTCACCGGATGAGGCCAAGACCCTCGGTATCAGCTATTCCGCCTACTCCTTCCTGGATAACATTCACGATGTGTTGGCCGCCAGCGATGTCATTATCACCCGCGGTGGGGGAACTTTCCTGGCCGAAATCGCCGCGCGCGGCATCCCCATGATCATCATTCCCTGGTCGGGCGCAGCCAACGATCATCAGACGCGCAACGCTCAACCCTTCACCAAGGCGGGAGCCGCCATAGCGATCACCGACGCCGAGTTATCGCCCATACGATTGCTGACCGAATTGCACGCCATCTTGCCCGACCCGAGTAAGCGTTCTGCCATGGCCACCGCCTGCCGCGCTCTTGGACGTCCCGAATCGTCTGACCGTATCGTCACCTTTATTGAAGAATTTGCCGGCGCGCGCAACCAGCGACGATAATGTGGGATACCCGTGGTGACTGACACGACATGACGCCTGGCCAAGTCTGTATCAAGGCCAGGCGTCAAGGTTTATTGCCGTACGTTTTCGTGCAACGGCGCCTTGCGCTGATGGAACGTCGGGCACTGTCCGGTCTGCCGGCAACGCCAGAGCATAATCGCCGCGACAACCAGCGTCGTCACTGACCCGGCGAATAATAGCCAAATCGGTATCGCG
>JAMDBH010000073.1:3229-5536 GCA_023487615.1 Gammaproteobacteria bacterium | reverse complement strand
CACTAGTGTCCGGTTAAATTGAGACGTGCCAGCGGCAACGTCAACATTGATAAGGGTTTCAAGAGATTCATGGGTGTCCACGATTTGAATTTCAGATTGAGCATTTGCGATCATTCCGGGTTTGACAAACCTGGAGTGCAGTATGAACGTGGGCAAGACGCTGTTTGCGCAAGTCATGGAGTACGTTCCCTGGAAGACCTTCGGACGCATCATCGACCGACACGACGGAGATGCGGGAGTGCGCACCTTGGACTGCGCCGATTTGTTTCGCGTGATGGCGTTCTCGCAATTGACGTGGCGCGAGTCTTTGCGCGACATCGAATCCTGCTTGGCGTCCAACCAAAGCAAGCTGTTTCACATGGGCTTGAGCGGTATTCCTGCCCGATCCACGCTTTCGGACGCGCTGAATCAGCGCGATTGGCACATCTATCACGCCTTGGCGATGCGCTTGATCCTGCGTGCCCGCGATCTTTACGCCAAGGAGCCGACCGGGCTGGAGCTCGATGCGACGGTCTACGCGCTGGACTCGACTACTATCGACCTGTGTTTGAGTCTGTTCGACTGGGCGCCGTTTCGCAGCACCAAGGCGGCGGTGAAGATGCACACGCTGCTGGACTTGCGTGGCGCGATCCCGGCCTGCATTCACATCAGCGATGGCAAGATGAGCGACGTCAAGGTGCTCGACATCTTGCCCATCGAAGCGGGGGCGTTTTACCTGATGGATCGGGGTTATCTGGACTTCAGCCGACTCTTCAAGCTGCATCAGGCAGGCGCGTTCTTTGTGACTCGCGCCAAACGCGGTATGGACGCACAGCGTGCGTACTCGACCAAGACCGACCGCAGCACTGGAGTGGTCTGCGATCAGTCGATTCGGCTCAACGGTTTTTACGTGTCCCGCGACTATCCCGAACATCTGCGACGCATCCGATACAAAGACCCCGTGTCGGGCAAGACGCTGGTATTTCTGACCAACAACACGACTCTGCCGCCATTGACCATTGCCGCGTTGTACAAAAGTCGTTGGCAAGTGGAGTTGTTCTTCAAATGGATCAAACAACATCTGCGCATCAAGCGCTTTCTGGGCACGAGCGAGAACGCGGTGAAGACGCAAATCTGGTGCGCCGTGTCCACCTACGTGCTGATTGCCATCGTCAAAAAGGAGCTTCAACTTAATGCCTCTCTCTACACATTGTTACAGATATTGTCGGTCTCGATTTTCGAGAAAACCCTTATTTCATGCGCCTTGCAGCCTGACACTACCGGATCCATTGCACCACCACCCAATAACCAAATGATTCTGTTTGATTTTTAACCGGACACTAGTGATATCTTCTAGGAATTGATAACCATGCGCAGCCATTATTGCGGCCATCTCAACACCTCTCTGGAAGGCCAGCAAGTCACCCTATGCGGCTGGGCGCACCGCAGGCGCGACCACGGCGGCGTAATTTTCATAGACCTGCGTGACCGCCAGGGCTTGGTGCAATTGGTGTTTGACCCCGCCAACCGCGACACGTTTGCCGTCGCCGAGCGAGTCCGAAACGAGTACGTGCTGCGCGTCACCGGCCGGGTGCGCCACCGCCCCGAGGGCACGGAAAATCCGCATCTCGTCACCGGTCAGGTCGAGGTGCTGGGCGAGCAACTGGAAATATTGAACAGCGCGCAACCGCTCCCCTTCCAGCTCGACGAAGAGAACGTCAATGAAGAAACACGGCTGCGCTATCGTTATATAGACCTGCGCCGCGATGAGATGCAGGCGCGTTTTCGTCTACGCGCGCGCATCACCCACACCCTGCGCGAATTTCTCAACCGGCACGGCTTTCTCGACATCGAAACCCCCTGCCTGACCAAGGCCACGCCGGAAGGCGCGCGCGATTATCTGGTGCCCTCGCGCACCCATCCGGGCAGTTTCTTTGCCCTGCCGCAATCGCCGCAACTGTTCAAACAATTACTGATGATGTCCGGCATGGAACGCTATTATCAATTTGCCCGTTGCTTCCGCGACGAAGACCTGCGCGCCGACCGCCAGCCGGAGTTCACCCAGCTCGATATCGAGACATCGTTCATGGATGAGACCGGGATCACCGCTCTTATGGAAGAGATGATACGCGACCTATTTGCAACTACGCTGGAGGTCGCGCTCCCCAACCCCTTCCCGCGCATGACCCATGCTGAGGCACTGCGGCGTTTCGGGGTAGACAAACCCGATCTGCGCATCAAATTGGAGATCGCCGATGTCGGCGACTTGATGCGCGGTGTCGAATTCAAGGTGTTCTCCTCGGCCTCCTGGTCGCCGATATCGCGCAG
>JAMDBH010000073.1:0-3219 GCA_023487615.1 Gammaproteobacteria bacterium | reverse complement strand
ACTTGATGCGCGGCGTGGAGCTCAAGGTGTTTTCCGCGCCCGCCAACGATCCCAACGGCCGCGTCGCGGCGCTGTGTCTGCCGGGCGGCGGGACGCTTACACGCAAGGAAATAGACGATTACACACAGTTCGTAACTATTTACGGCGCCAAGGGCCTGGCCTACATCAAGGTGAATGACGCCGCGCTCGGGCGCGAAGGTTTGCAGTCGCCGATACTCAAATTCCTGCCCGATGCGGCGGTCACGGAGATCCTCCAGCGCACCGGGGCGCAGAGCGGCGATCTGATCTTCTTCGGCGCGGACAGCGCCAAGATCGTCAACGAGGCGCTGGGTGCCTTGCGTGTCAAGCTTGGCCACGACCGCGGTCTCGTCGAGCACGGCTTCCAACCGCTGTGGGTCACTGATTTCCCGATGTTTGAACGGGACGAGCAAGGGCAGCGCTGGCAGGCGCTGCATCACCCCTTCACCGCGCCCAAGGCAGACTCCACAGAAAAACTTGAAGCCGATCCCGGTAACTGTTTGTCACGTGCCTACGACATCGTGCTGAACGGCACCGAACTTGGCGGCGGTTCGATTCGCATTCACCGGCCCGAGATGCAGAGCGCGGTGTTCCGTCTGCTCGATATCGGCGACCAGGAGGCCGAGGAGAAATTCGGCTTTTTGCTGGAGGCGCTGAAATACGGCTGCCCGCCGCACGGCGGCATCGCCTTCGGGCTGGATCGTCTGGTCATGCTCATGACCGGCAGCCAGTCCATCCGCGAGGTGATCGCCTTCCCCAAGACCCAGACTGCCGCCTGCCCACTCACCGGCGCGCCCACGCCGGCCGGCGAACAGCAATTGCGTGAGGTGGGTATTCGTTTACGGCAACAGGCCGCAAAGGAAGTCACGTAGATTGGGTTAGGCGCGGATTTTCACGCCGTAACCCAACAAAGCAGGTCTGGAAGCGGCGCCCGGTTGTTTTATGACTATGGTTATATTACTATAGTCATATCATCCAGTCAGGAGGTTCTATGCAGATTTCCGCAGGCAAGTTCAAGGCGCAGTGTTTGAAGCTTATGGACGAGGTCGCGCAGAAACGTGAAGAGCTTGTTATCACAAAATACGGCAAGCCTATCGCCAGGCTCGCACCGATCGCCCGCCAAGACATAGCTGTGTTCGGGTTCTTAAGAGGCACGGTCGTGACCAAAGGCGACATCGTCGAGCCGCTGGATGAGGCTTGGGATGCGGATGACTGAGAAGCGTCGTCCTCTGCTATTGCTCGATACGCACGCCTGGATATGGCTCATCAATGGCGATGAAAAAAAATTCTCGCCGGCATGTCGTAGCGCCCTGAACCACGCGGGCCAGGAGGGCACGCTGCGCGTGTCCATCTTGTCCGTGTGGGAAGTTAGCATGCTGGAGATGAAAGGGCGTTTGCAGTTTACCAAACCCTGCCTGGATTGGATTAACGCTGCCCTCGGCGCGCCGGGAGTGGAGCTTGCGCCGTTAACCGTCGAGGCAGCTGTTGAGAGCAGCCGGTTGCCCGGGCAATTCCACGGTGACCCAGTGGACAGGATGCTGGTAGCTACGGCTCGCAGTCTCGGGGCCACACTGGTTACACAAGATGATAAAATTATCCGCTACGGCAAGCACCGTCACCTGTCGGTTATGCCGTTAATAGGGCGGCGCTGAAGACCTCCCGGAATTTCATGGCGACGATACCGATTAAATCCGACCCGTACTACCAGGACGAGCGCGTCTCCGGCAAGCGTACCCGCGCGACCGAGGTGACGGACACGGGTGCGCCGCTGCTTACTTATCGTGACGATAATTTCACCGACGAGGTGGCCGAGGCGACGCAACCGGTCTGGGAAAAGGTTCACGACCTAGTGCCCGACGTGGAGTGGCTGCTCAAGGCGCCGCTGGTGCATAAAATTAACCGGCTCAAGTGCGAGCGGCGCGCGATTATTCTGGCGCACAATTACCAGTCGCCGGAAATCTTTTTTGGCGTCGCCGATTTCACCGGCGACTCGCTGGAGTTGGCGCGCCGCGCGGCGGCCCTGAACAAGGATGAGGCGCCGATCATCGTCATGTGCGGCGTGCACTTCATGGCCGAGACGGTAAAGGTGCTCGCCCCCGACCGCACCGTGCTGATTCCGGACGTCAACGCGGGCTGTTCATTGGCGGAGAGCATCACCGCCGCCGACGTGCGCCTGCTCAAAGAGCGTTACCCCGGCGCGCCGGTGGTCACCTATGTGAACACCTCCGCCGAGGTCAAGGCCGAGTCGGACATCTGCTGCACCTCGGCCAACGCCCTGGAGATCGTGGAAGCCGCGGCGAATGAGTTCAAATCCAACCGTGTGATCTTTCTGCCCGATCACTACCTCGCCATGAACGTCGCCGCGCAGACCCAGATCGAAATCATCGCCTGGCGCGGCACCTGCATGGTGCATGAACGCTTCACGCCGCAACAAATCCAGAGCTTGCGTGAACAATTTCCCGGCGTGCGTGTGCTCGTGCACCCCGAGGCCCCGCCCGAGGTGTGCGCTGTGGCCGATTTTGTCGGCTCTACCTCGGGTATGATTAAAGACGTGAGTCAATCACACGCTAATAAAGTGGTCATGGTCACCGAGTGCTCGATGGCCGACAACGTCGCCGCCGCAAACCCGGGCGTACAGTTCGTGCGCCCCTGCGTGCTCTGCCCGCACATGCAGCGCATCACGCTGCAAAAAATTCTTACCTGTATTGAAACCCTGCAACCTGAGGTCAACATCGCCCCCGAAATCACTGCACGCGCCCGCCGCCCCATCGAGCGCATGCTGGAACTCAGCACCCGGTTCAAGTCCCAGGCCGCCAAGGCGACGCTGGACTGAGTAACCCTGCGGCTCGCCCATGGTTCAGATAGTCATACAATGAACTTGACCCCTATACTGACCCCTATACGTAAAAACTATCCGCAAAAGCAGAGCGAAGCGGCGCTTTTGCACGTCCGAGTTGATGGTATTGTTGGGCTTCTTGTCTTTTCGGCGACACCCTCGGGTGCACGCGTTCATAATTTCCGTCTTTGGGGTTCCATTTCTCAATCGTAGATATTGCTTCTGTCCAAGTCGATGCGCACAGCCTCGAAGATGGCCGTCCGATTGCCTTGTGGCGGGTAAATCCACTCAGTGTTGATCTGTCGTTTCAGGTTCTTAGCCTCGGCACCTGTCTGGCGTATCTGACGCCCCCATCCTTCAGTAAA
>JAMDBH010000079.1:4028-5580 GCA_023487615.1 Gammaproteobacteria bacterium | reverse complement strand
AAGGGAAAAGAGAAAAGGGAAAAACGGAAGAGTATTCATCATCTGTACACAGTACTTACTTTCTCTTGTATCTTTGCTCTTTTCTCTCGCCTGATAGGGGCCAGCGAGTATTTTTCATCGTTCACACCTTCTTCCGGCCGGCCGAGATGTGACATCACCATCACCTTGGCGCCCACGTTGATGAGGTACTCGATGGTCGGCACCGTGGCGTAGATGCGCGTCTCGTCAGTGATCTGGCCGTTTTTGATCGGCACATTGAGATCGGCGCGAATCAGCACCCGTTTGCCTTCGAGGTTTCTTAAATCTTCTAGTTTGATAACTGACATGATTGTTTCCCTAGCGAGTAACAGTGAGGCGTAAAAAACTGTTTCCCCTCACCCCTCACTCATTTGGCGTTCACCAACGCCACCGTAACATCCAACATGCGGTTGGAGAAGCCCCACTCGTTGTCATACCAAGCGAGCACCTTGATCAGTTTACCTTCAACAACCTTGGTCAGCGTGGAATCGTAGGTGCTGGAGGCCGGGTCATGATTGAAATCCACGGACACCAACGGCTTGTCGTTGTAATTCAACACACCCTTCAGTTCGCCGTTGGCCGCCTCTTTCATGATGGCGTTGATTTCGTCCTTGCTGGTTTCGCGCGCCGCGACAAAGGTGAGATCCACCAGCGACACATTGATGGTCGGCACGCGCACCGCGAAGCCGTCCAGCTTGCCGTCGAGTTCGGGCAGCACCAGGCCAATGGCGGCGGCGGCGCCGGTCTTGGTAGGGATCTGCGACATTGTAGCCGAACGTGCGCGGCGCAGGTCGCTGTGATACACGTCGGTCAGCACCTGGTCGTTGGTGTAGCTGTGCACCGTGGTCATCAGGCCATGCACGAGACCGATTTTTTTGTGCAACGGCGCCACCAGCGGCGCCAGGCAGTTGGTGGTACAGGAGCCGTTGGAGATCACGGTATGCGTAGCCTTCAGGGTCTTGTGATTCACTCCGTACACAATGGTCGCGTCCACATCGGTGCCAGGCGCGGAGATGATGACCTTCTTTGCGCCAGCTTTGAGGTGCAGGCCGGCCTTCTCTTTGGTGGTGAAGATGCCGGTGCATTCATGCACCACGTCCACGCCCAGCTCGCCCCAGGGCAGCTTCGCCGGATCGCGCTCCGCGCACACGCGGATGCGGTCACCATTGACGATCATAAAATCGCCTTCGACTTTTACTTCGCCGGGGAATTTTCCGTGCACCGTGTCGTACTGCGTGAGGTGCGCGTTGGTCTCGGCATTGCCGAGGTCGTTCACAGCGACGATTTGAATTTCCTTGTTGCGATTACCTTCATACACCGCTCGCAACACGTTACGCCCAATGCGGCCGTAGCCGTTGATTGCTACTTTAATTGCCATTTGTTTCTCTCCAAAATATTAAATTGAAATCGTTAGCAGCGTGGCCCTATCAGGCGAGAGAAAAGAGCAAAGATACAAGAGAAAGTAAGTACTGTGTACAGATGATGAATACTCTTCCGTTTTTCCCTTTTCTCTTTTCCCTTTTCTCTTTTCCGA
>JAMDBH010000079.1:2575-4018 GCA_023487615.1 Gammaproteobacteria bacterium | reverse complement strand
CAGTACTTACTTTCTCTTGTATCTTCCGCTAGAGCAGATCCTCGATCGCGCTCACCACGTTCTCGACGGTGAACCCGAAGTGCTTGAACAGGTCCGGCGCCGGGGCTGACTCGCCGAAGGTGTTGATGCCGATGACCTTGCCGTCGAGACCCACGTATTTGATCCAGCAATCCGTCACACCGGCCTCTACTGCCACGCGCGCGGTGAGGTGCTTCGGCAACACCGATTCGCGGTAGGCCTGGTCCTGCGCATCGAACACCTGCGTGCAGGGCATGGAAACCACGCGGACGTTGATAGTGCGCTCATAAAGCTGCTTGGCGGCGTCCACGGCGAGCCCCACCTCGGAACCCGTGGCTATGATGACGCCCATGAGGGGCGGCTCTTTCGGCTCATACACTACGTAGCCGCCGCGTTCGATATTGGCGATCTGTTCCTCGCTGCGCGGCTGGTGATTGAGGTTCTGGCGCGAGAACACCAAAGAGCTGGGGCCGCCGGTGTATTCAATCGCGGCCTTCCACGCCACCGCGGACTCCACCGCATCGCACGGACGCCACAGGCGCATGTTCGGAATCACGCGAAGCGTGGCTAGCTGTTCGATAGGCTGATGAGTGGGACCGTCTTCTCCCAAACCGATTGAGTCGTGCGTGTACACGAAGATCACGCGCTGTTTCATGATCGCCGCCATGCGCAGGGCGTTGCGCGCGTATTCGGAAAAGATCAAAAAGGTGGCGCCGTAGGGGATGAAGCCGCCGTGCAGCGCAATACCATTCATGATGGCGGACATGCCGAATTCGCGCACGCCGTAGTAAATATAATTGCCGTCGGACACCGTGTTGCTGATGCCCTTGGATCCTTTCCAAATCGTCAGATTGGAGCCCGCGAGATCCGCTGAGCCGCCAATCATCTCGGGCAGCAGCGGGCCGAAGCCATTCAACGTATTCTGCGAGGCCTTGCGCGAGGCGATGGTCTCTGCCTTTGCGTTCACGGCGGCGATAAACTCCTGCGCCTTCGCAGCCCAGTCGGCGGGCAGTTCGCCCTTTAGTCGGCGCTCCAGTTCTGCAGCCAATTCCGGAAATGCCTTCTTATAAGCGGCGAAGCGCTGATTCCACTCGGTCTCGGCCTTCGCGCCCTTGGCGCGCGCATCAAAGCCCTGATAATACTCGTCGGGCATCACAAACGGCTCATGTTTCCAGCCGAGATTTTCACGCGTGGCGGCGACTTCCTTCTCGCCGAGCGCCGCGCCGTGGCAGTCGTGGCTGCCGCACAGATTGGGCGCGCCGAAGCCTATCACGGTCTTGCAGCAGATCAGCGACGGTTTGTCGTTCACCGAGCGCGCTTCCATGATGGCCTTTTTCACCGCATCGGGATTGTGGCCGTCCACGCCGGGTACCACGTGCCAGCCGTAGGCCTCGAAGCGCTTGGGCGTGTCATCGGTGAACCAGC
>JAMDBH010000079.1:0-2565 GCA_023487615.1 Gammaproteobacteria bacterium | reverse complement strand
CCCGAACAACACCTCATACGCCTCCGCATACCCGCACTCTTTCTGCGGACAAACCTTTTCGGTGCCGCGGCGTTTGGTGGTCTTGATCGTCAAGATCGGCCACTGGCACTTGGGGCAGGGGCCGGGGACGGGTTCGTTCCACACCGCGTAAGTGCAGGCGGGATAGGTCGAGCAGGAATAGAAAATCTTGCCGTAGCGTGACTTGCGTTTGAGCAGTGTGCCTTGATGGCATTGGGGACACTCGACACCGGTGTCCGCGGGTTTTTCCAGCGGTTCGATGTGTTTGCAGTTCGGGTAGTTGGTGCAGCCGATGAATTTGCCGTAGCGGCCCTGCTTGATGACCAGGGGCGACTGGCATTCCGGGCAGGTGCGGTCCGCCACGATCTCGGGTTCGACGAGGCCGGGCTTGTCGTCCAGATTGCGTGTGTAATCGCATTCAGGATAAGCGGTACAGCCGATGAATTTTCCGCGCCGGCCGAGACGGATGGATAACGCTTTGCCGCACTTGGGGCACATCTCATCCATCGCTTCTTGGGTGACATCCTTGCGCGTGACGGTTTCCTCTTTGAGATCCACTTGCTCCTTGAAGGGTTTCCAGAAATCCTTCATGAGCGGTATCCATTCCTTCTCACCGCGCGCCACGGCGTCGAGATCATCTTCCAGCTTCGCGGTGAAGTCGTAATCCACGTACTTCGCGAAGTGTTCAGTCAAGAGCTTATTGACCACTCGGCCGACATCGGTGGGGGCAAACTGGCGCTTGTCCAGCACCACGTATTCGCGCGCCTGTAGCGTGGAGATGATGCTGGCGTACGTCGAGGGACGGCCGATGCCGTATTCTTCCAGCGTCTTCACCAGGCTGGCTTCGGTGAAACGCGGCGGCGGTTCGGTGAAGTGTTGTTCGGGACGGATGCCGAGCAGGTCCACGGACTCGCCCACCAGCATCAGCGGCAGCAGGCGGTCTTCGTCTTCGCTCTTGCCTTCGTCCAGCCCCTCCTGGTAGACCGTCATAAAGCCGGGGTCTACCACTACCGAGCCGTTGGCGCGGAATAGCCCGGCGTCGCCTGCGCGCAGGTCCACCGCCACGGTGTCTATGGTGGCGTGTATCATCTGGGAGGCGACGGTGCGCTTCCAGATGAGTTGATAGAGCTTGAGCTGATCCGCGCTGAGGAACTCCTTGATCGTCTCGGGCACCCGTTCCGCTGAGGTCGGGCGTATCGCCTCGTGGGCCTCCTGGGCGTTCTTGGATTTGTTTTTATAGAGCTGCGGTTGCGCGGGGACGTTGTTGCTGCCGTAGCGGGTTGCAATGAGCTCGCGGATTTCATCGAGTGCCTCTTGCGCGAGATTCACCGAGTCGGTGCGCATGTAGCTGATGAGACCGACGCTGCCGCCGCCGACATCAATACCTTCGTATAATTGCTGCGCGGTGCGCATGGTGCGTTGTGCGGTGAAGCCGAGCTTGCGCGCGGCCTCTTGCTGCAAGGTGGAAGTAGTGAAGGGCGCTGCCGGGTTGCGCTTGCGCTGCTTCTTGTCCACCTTGCCGACCACCAGTTTACCCGCTGCGGACGTAAGCAGCTCGGCCTGCACCTCGTGGGCACGTGTGGTGTCGGTGATGCTGAACTGGGTGATCTTCTTGCCCCGATATTCGATGAGCTTGGCGCTGAAGTTCTGGGCCTTACATGCCGCCTGGGCCTCGATCGTCCAGTATTCACGGGGAATGAATTTTTCGATCTCCTGTTCGCGCTCGACAATCATGCGCAGCGCCGGGCTCTGCACACGGCCTGCGGAGAGCCCGCGCCGGATCTTTTTCCACAACAGCGGCGAGAGGTTGAAGCCCACCAGATAATCCAGCGCGCGCCGCGCCTGCTGGGCGTTGACCAGTTCGGTGGATAATTCGCGTGGCTGGGCGACGGCCTCGTTCACCGCACGCTTGGTGATCTCGTAAAACACCACGCGCTTGACGTCCTTGCCCTTGAGCAATTTCTTTTCCTTGAGGATTTCGTACAGATGCCAGGAAATGGCCTCGCCTTCGCGATCCGGGTCGGTGGCGAGGTACAGCGCGTCGGCCTTTTTCATGGCCTTGGCGATGGCGTCTACATGCTTTTCATTTTTTTCGATGACCTGGTATTTCATCGCGAAGTCGTGGTCGGGGTCCACCGCGCCTTCCTTGGGCAGCAGATCGCGCACATGACCATACGAGGCGAGGACCTCAAAGCCCTTGCCCAGATATTTTTTGATAGTCTTCGCCTTGGCGGGCGATTCAACGATGACGAGATAGTTCATAAATTCAGGGAAAAGATAAAAGGGAAAAGGGAAAAGGGTGGGAGGACTCCTCCGACGGATGTTTTATAACTTGTTCCATTTTGTATCTTTCCCCTTTTTCCTTTCCCCTGCCGTTATCAAAGCAAAGCCCGCTCGCGCGGGCTTGGTAAAAAAATTGCGTTAATTTTATATGTCGCCGGAGTTGATTAATGCATCGTGCCGGTCATCTCTTCATAGACCAGGTCTTCCATCCAGGCGACGGCGGCCTCCTGGCCCGGCTGGTTGAACAGTACCATCAATACCACC
>JAMDBH010000166.1 GCA_023487615.1 Gammaproteobacteria bacterium | reverse complement strand
ACGCTTGGAAACAGCCAGCGAACAAGCTGCCAATCTCCGCGAATCCAGCGGTGCCGGCGGCTCACGTCCGCACTGTAGAGAGAGGGATAGTCCTCGTATAACTGCACATCGCTCAACAACCCGGCGCGCGCATAGCACCCCTCCAGAAGGTCGTGGCTGAGTATCCGGTTCTCGGCAAAGCGGCCTCTGAGCGATTGCTCGAACGCAGCGACGTCGTAGATTCCCTTGCCTATGAACGAGCCTTCACCGAACAGGTCTTGATAAACGTCGGAGACGGCGCGTGTGTATGGGTCTATGCCCGAATCTCCCCCATACAGCCTGGCATAGTACGACCGGTTCGTGCCAGGCAGACTCGAGCTCACGCGCGGTTGCAGGATGCCGTAGCCCTCGCAAACACGTTGCTTGTCTTCGTAGTATTGTGGACGGTTCAGGGGGTGTGCCATGGCGCCGACGAATTGCCGGGCGGAATCACGCGGCAATTGCGTATCCATGTCCAAAGTGATCACGTACTTTATGTTTGATAAGATGGTTGTCTCGCCGATAATTAGAGAGAAGCCCTCTTTCACGCCGTCGCGCAACAGCGAATTCAGATCTGCGAGTTTGCCTCGTTTACGCTCGTAGCCCATCCAGACTCCCTCTTGCTGATTCCAGCGGCGCGGGCGGTGAAAAAGAAAGAACGTGTCACTTTTCGCGCCGCTGTACTTTTCATTCAGCTCCTCGATTCGAGTTTCAACCAGCCGCAGCAGCGGCTCGTCCTCCGGCAGCGTTTCCTGATGTGCGTCCCGAAAATCGGTCAATAGACCGAAGTGCAAGTTCTCATCCCGATTCGCCAGAAACCGGACTTCCAACGCCTCAACCAGATCCTCGATGCCCTGAGTGCTGGTGAGTAATGTCGGGACTACGACCAAAGTACGGAAATGCGGGGGAATTCCTTTGGAGAAGTCCATGCGCGGCAGCAGATACGGCGATGTCAGCAACGTCGCCAGCCAATTCACCAGCGCTATCGCCAGTTGACTTGCGGACAGGACTGAGAGGAACCCGATCAGCGCAAGCAGCCAGTCAGATAACCCATTGGCCCGAGCCTTTGCCAGTAAGACTCCGGCAAACAACACCGTGATCAGCGTGATTGCGCCCACGTATAGGAACAAGGGGAACCGGCGTCCTGTTTTGCGCAGCACCCCGGTGATGGACAGGCGCACCTTCGCCGTTCGTTCGAGTTGCTGCAATCCCCGATCAATCAGATAAAAGCCGACGTGCGCCGTGCGATCGTCGTTGCCTTTCCGGGCTACGCCTTCCTGCGCAAGGTGGATCGCACTGTGCGCCACCTCGCCTTCGGTCAGGCCGCTGCCCTTGGCGATCTTTTCCACGACATGACGGTAGCGATCACGGGTGGCGAAATCCATCTCGCCGTAATATCCGCCGGGGTCCTCGCACAGTATCCGCTCGACGACGCTGGTCGCCTCGACGAACTCACGCCAGTCCATCGCCCCCAGAAATCGGAGGCTGCCAATGCTGTTGCTGATGGAGACCTGATCAGCGGCCTGTTGCTGGGTTCCGGACTGAACCAACTGCTCGATCGTCAGATTCGATTCCGAGAGATGTTGCTCAATCCACGTCAATGGCAAAGCCAACGCGGGGCTCTGGCCTTGCAGGCGTCGCGCAAATTCCGAAACAAACGAGGTCGTCATCGGTGGGCTCGACCTTGCCATATCCGCAATGACCAGAATCAGGTTTTTTGGATCCTTCTCGGCGACCTCCGTCATCTGGTCCGCCCAATGACCGGCGACGTCCCGGTCCATCCTGTCGGCGGCGATGCGGGAGGCGACACGGCGGAGATTCTCGATCAGCGCCAGCCGCAGCATGATGGGGATGGCCCACAATTCGCCTAATTTGAGGGCGGTGATCGTCTGGTAAGCCGTCACGAAACTGCTGAGACTTTCCCGATCCAACCGCCCATCGCCGTGCGAGATCGTTTCCAGCGCAATGTCATATACTCGCGGCAGTCCGGCCGAAGGGCCGTGCAGCAGGCAGGGCAACTCGCGGCTGTAGCCTTTGGGCAAGTGCTGCCTGGCCGTGCTAATCTGTTCTTCAATCAGATAAAAGTTATCGAGCAGCCATTCCCCCGCCGGCGTAATCCGCTGGTTCGCCTTGACCGACGTCGTCAGCAGATTGCAGACTTCAATCAGGACGCGTTCATTTTCAGCCAGCCGTATCAATAGCCGGCCCAGAGTGCGTCCCGATGTCAACGTGTGCGAGGCCGCGAGATGCTTGCCATGCTGCTTCATCTGATCGGCGCTGAACAACTCCGATCGCAGCGGTGGCTCTTCATTAGGGTGCTTGCGCGATATGCCGCTTCCGCGAAGGCGCGTCTTCAACAGGAGTAAATTCCCGAAGATAGCTGTGCTGCTCGCTTTCAATTCAGAGTCCCCATATTTCGATTTAAATCAACCGCCAAGGCGAGTTAGCGCAGTTTGATTCTCAGCGTTGTGATTTTCATGGCGACCTTGGCGTCTTGGCTGTTAAACAGCCATGCCGGGACTCGACCTTATTGAGCTACGACGCAGTAAAGGTCGCGATAATTTTTTTGGGCAGAGGTTGTATTTTGAGCTAGGCCTGGCGCCGCGGCCATTGCTTACGGACCGCTTCGAACAACTCCCAGGCAGTGAACAGACGGCTGGCCCAGAGCAGCATCCTGTTCCGGGGGGTGCGCAACAGCAACGTAGCGCTGGTCACCGCCAGCAGAGGATGGATACGCACCGCCTGTACCACGGCAAATCCAATATCCAGCAACCGCAAACGTTTTTGCAGGTGGGACGCGACATAGGACACCTCACTCCTCTGGGCCGCCGCCTGCGACACCAGGAACTCGCGCCGCCGTCGCAGAAATTCCATACGCGCATTCATGACCGGGATGTCAACCGTTCACGGTCCTTGCCGAGTTCCGACAGGGTGGCGGAAAACAGCCGTGGCCGGGTACTGAGCTTGTGACGCACCACCAGTGCGGCGATGGCGCCGATACCCAGGTAAAAGACGGTGAAGCCGGCCAGCACATACAGGCGGTGGGTTTCCCAGAAGGCCACCACGATGAATACGGTAGCGAACAGCAGGCCCAGTCCGAGAAAAAATAACGACACCAGTCCGTATATGAATAGTTGGCGGACCCTTTGCCCTTCCTCTTCCATCTCAGTGGAAAGGAGTTCTATCCGGGTATGCAGGATCTCCGTAAAAGTTGCCAGTAACCGCTGCAACGTGGCCAGCAGACCGGTCGCCCGACTTGGCGCCGGTTCCGGATCTGTGTCGTCGTACGCCATGAGGTTAGTGACGAGCGGTCAGCATGCCGAGCAGAAAGCCCACCCCTGCGGCAATGGCGACCGCCTGCCAGGGGTTTTCATGGACGAGTTCATCGGTCACCTCGGCCGCCGCCTTGGCTCGGTCAATCAAGTCGCTCTCCACTTCCTCAAGCTTGCGTCGCGCCTCTTGCAGGCTTTCCTCGGCCCGTGCGCGCACTGCGCCGATTTTGTCTCCGGTCTGGTTGGCGGTTACCTTCAGCAGTTCTTCGGCGTCATGCATAACCGCCTTGAAATCCTTAATCAGTCTATCCCTCGCAACTTGTGTTGATTTAGTAACCATATCGTACTCCTTAGCTTTCCTTAGAGGCTTTAAAAATATCGCTCACGTTGCATTCGCGATCCGTGGATCAAGTTTAATTAAATTCCAAATAGTGTCTAATACTATAGCTGAAATACTGCCGACTGTCTTTGACTTACAGTTGCCGCATGAATACAACGAGATCCTTACTTCTCCTGTTCGTTGAGCTTGACCCCGAGGACTATGTTAAGGTATCCATCGGTATTGCAGTAGATTTTTCATGTGGGATTTCCTTCTCATAGGGATTAAGCGAATATGTATCCATGCATTCGCTGAGTTTGTGGGGTAATAGTGATACCCGCCTTTAAATCTTGAAACAGCTTAGGCGCAACACCGAATGCAATCGGTGCGGGGCTGTTGAACGAGCACTAATCAGGCCAAATGCAACTTGCTTGAAGACAAGATTTGTTGCTGTATTCTTTCGAAGCTCCTGATTTGGCGCTCGGCCTCGTCCTGGGTGACGCCGTAGGCCTCCTGTATCTTGCCTGCAAGGTGAGCGCGCTTTCCGGCGATCACATCGAGGTGATCGTCGGTCAGCTTGCCCCACCGTGTTTTAACTTTACCCTTGAACTGCTTCCAGTTGCCTTCCACAATATCCCAGTTCATATCAATTTCCCTCTTTTTTTGTGCAAGATGCAATTGGGATCCTATTTTTTGTCTTTGCCTATCTGGTTGCCGATGACGCCACCCACCGCCGCTCCGCCGACCGTTCCAGCGGCGCTGCCGCCTGTAAGAATAGAACCTCCAACGGCGCCGGCGCCGGCCCCGATTGCGGTATTCTTTTCTCGTGTCGTCATTCCATCACAACCCATTCCAAGCAATGCTGCTAGCATAATCGCACTGACTGCATATCTATGTTTGGTATTCATTGAGCACCTCCATGTTAAATATCAGATTAGTATTACAAAAGGCCGTCGCGCTCACTTGACATGCTTTGAGCCATCGCACCGGCGTTGAATGCCAAGCTGATGACAGCCGCGATTGCGGTAATATAGTAATGTTTGTTCATCTTCGCTCCTTGCGTAGGTAAATTAAGACGTAGAATCTCTGATGTGCCGGCCTAAGGGGTAGTTGTCGGCCTAAAATCTTTATTGAGTCTTTCAAAGCTTTTGATCTGACGCTCGGCCTCTTCCTTGGTTATGCCATACGCTTCCTGGATCTTGCCGGCCAACTGAGTCCGCTTCCCGCCGATCACGTCGAGCTGATCGTCGGTTAGTTTCCCCCAACGTGTTTTAACCTTACCCTTGAATTGTTTCCAGTTCCCTTCAACGATATCCCAGTTCATATCAATCTCCTTTTGCATACGAAGCTTAAGGGTCTCACGAAAAATACGCATTCTGCCCGGCATCAAAAAGCGAAAAACGTGGACTTCTCCTTCCCTCATTTCAACTGACCAGGCCACTAATACCCGCGACCGTGGTAGCGGTATACGCGATCGTCCTCGACCCTGACGCGGTTGCCGACTTGCAAATCGGTAATGCTGTCCTGCGTCACGGTTCGATAGCTCCCGTTGTCTAATCTCACGCGTATGAGATAGGCATCGCTCGCCTTGTTGCGCTTTTCGATTTCGTGCCCCACTACCGCACCGCCCACTGCGCCGGCGACGGTTGCCGCGGTATTGCCGGTGCCGCTACCTACCTGGTTCCCGAGAACTCCGCCGACGACACCGCCGATAACAGCGCCTGCGCCGATACCATCATTGCTCGCTCGAGTCGTCTCGATAGATTCAATTACCCCATAACGGCTGGAATTGCTGGAATAGGGTGGAGATGTCTCACTGCGATAATCGGGATTGGCGCAGCCCGCCAATAGGGCAACTGCGGTAAGACAGCTTGCGATAGCCTGTTGGATCGCTCTCATATGACCTCCAATTGTTGAAATACACGGTGGCCGCAGAACCAATCTCGGGAATCAGTTGCAGGCCGATCGGCCAAGTGATCACGCTCTTGCTCCGT
>JAMDBH010000108.1 GCA_023487615.1 Gammaproteobacteria bacterium | reverse complement strand
GCGGTGTTGGTGCGCGAAGCAAGAAAGGCTGCGCGCCGGGCCTTGGCCTTCTCGGCGTCCGTAGCGGGCTTGAGCCCCAACACCTTTTTCTGGTTCGGCCAAATTATTCCCCATACATTCAACAGCATAATCGTGCCCAGCCAGGCGCCTAAGCCGATGATGGCATCGTTGCCCTGAAGCGTGAAGGCAGGCACAAAGCGTGGCCCTAACAACGCAGCGCCCGCGAGCCAGGTGACGAGCGCCGACCAGCGGAACCAGAGCAGTGCACGCGGCAGGACATATTTGGTAATGCCCGCACCTCCCGGCCCGCCTTGATCGGCAGCGGCCGCCGCCATCGCAGGTGCTTGCACAAAGTTAAAGTAATATAGCAGGCCGATCCAGACGATGCCTGCGAGAAAATGGACCCAGCGTTCGAGTAGCGGTAACCATTCCATAATCATTCCTCTGTGTAATGTAGAAGCTCAGTCAACGGTTTATACAATCGCGTTGGCGATCAACGCCAATACAATCGTCAATACCAGCCCTGATATAATGGTTCCTAGAATAGAGTCGAGCGGATTCTTCATCGTTTTTTATCCTCCGTGGTTGGGATAAGGCTAGGGAATCTCTGATTGAGCCAGAGATCTCTTAAGACAGCCGCTTAAAGAGTAAAGCAGCCCGCCCGACAATGCAACAGACAAAGCACCCAAAAACATGTGTGGGATCAGCGGTGAACTACGATTTGACGGCTTGGCGCCGGATAGGCGTGCGGTGGAACGCATGACCGCGGCGCTTGCCCGGCGTGGGCCGGACGACAGCGGCTATTATCAAGACGGCCCACTCGCCTTCGGCCATCGCAGGCTCGCGATCATTGATTTATCGCAACGCTCGCACCAGCCTCTGGTGGATAACGAGCGGGGTCTCAGCATCGTCTTCAACGGCACTATCTATAACTATCAAACCCTGCGCACCGAACTGCAAGCGCAAGGCTACACATTTTTTTCCGGCGGTGATACCGAAGTCATACTCAAGGCCTACGCCGCATGGGGCGATCGCTGCGTGGAGCGGCTGCACGGCATGTTCGCCTTCGCCATCTGGGACGAGACCCGGCAAACACTGTTTCTGGCGCGCGACCGCTTAGGCATCAAACCGCTGTATTACAACCACACTCAAAATTATTTGCGCTTCGCCTCCACCCCTCAGGCGCTGCTTGTGGCGGGCGGCGTGGATACAGATATTGATCCCATTGCGCTGCATCATCAACTCACGCTACATGCCGTAGTACCCGCGCCGCGCACGATATTGCAAGGCATACGCAAGCTCGCGCCCGCCACGACCATGACCGTGGATCCGCATGCCCGCATCACCACACGCCATTATTGGCAGCTCAACGCGCAGCACCCGTCGCAGCCGAAACCCGAACAAGAGTGGATCGAAGCCATCCATCAAAAACTGCGTGAGGCGGTGGAAAAACGCCGCGAGATTGCCGACGTGCCGGTCGGCGTGTTGCTCTCCGGCGGGCTCGATTCCAGCTTGATCGTGGCGCTGCTCGCCGAGGCCGGACAAAAAAATCTGCTTACATTTTCTATCGGCTTTGAAGACGTGGGCGCGGAAAAGGGCAGCGAGTTTGAATTTTCAGATCAGGTCGCCGAGCGTTACGCGACACAGCACCATCGTTTTTTAATCCCCAACCACGAAGTGCTTGCACGCCTGCCGGAGTGTGTGCGCAACATGTCCGAGCCCATGGTGGGACAAGACGCAGTGGCGTTTTATCTGCTGGCCGAGCGTGTGGCAAAAGAAGTGAAGGTGGTGCAGAGCGGACAAGGCGCGGATGAAGTATTCGGCGGCTATTTCTGGTATCCGCTTATGCAGCAGGAGCATGGCAGTGATTTAGAGCGCTTTCGCAAACATTACTTTGACCGCACACACCAGGAATTTTTAGAAACCGTTGCGCCTGATTATCACGGCGCGGATCATAGCGCGCGGTTAGTCGAACAACTGCTTGCCGAGCCTGGAGCGGATACGTTTATGGATCGCGTGCTACGCATGGATGTCACCACGCTCGTCGTGGACGATCCGGTCAAGCGCGTGGACAACATGACCATGGCCTGGGGCTTGGAGGCGCGAGTGCCGTTTCTCGATTACGAATTGGTAGAACTCGCCACCGCCATGCCTCCGGAATTAAAACTCAAGAGCGGCGGCAAACACCCGTTGAAGGTGATCGCACGCGGCCTGCTGCCGGACGCCGTGATTGACCGCCCCAAGGGCTATTTCCCCATGCCCGCGCTGAAATACGTGCGCGGCGAATTCCTGAATTTCATGCGCGAGGTACTGCATTCGGAGGCCTGCCGCCAGCGCGGCCTGTTTCAACGCCCCTATGTGGAAAAACTGCTCGCCGCGCCCGAGCAACACATGACGCCGCTCAACGGCAGCAAGCTGTGGCAACTGGCGCTGCTGGAATATTGGTTGCAACTCAATGTAGATAATATCTATACTTAAAAACGGTCCTGCAATATCACCCGAGTGTAAGCGTTTTTAGCATGCGTTTAAGAACCTTGCTGCATAGCATTTTGATCGCGCTACTGTTGTGCGTACAGCAGGGCGCCGCCGCGCATGCCTTGTCACACCTACAAAACGGCGGGCAAGAAAATTCCCAAGACAGCGGCCCGCTGCCTCATGACAAGGTATGCGAGCTGTGCGCGAGCTATGCACAAACCGGCACGGCCCTAATCTCCGCGCCTGTGCTGGCGGTGCTGCCTGGCATCGAATCTGCCGCACCGCAACCCGCTTCAACTCCCCTCACCCGCGCATTCAACGGGCTTTACCGCTCGCGCGCCCCACCCGTCCTCGTATAAAGCAAAGCATCCAATTGCCGCCATGCGCGGCTTCGTGTGTTTGTTTTTATATGAGGAGTGGTCATGTCGTCGCACAGGGCATTTGCGTCAAGCCTGCTCGGCTTGACTTTGGTTTATCCGCTGTTCACCGCCGCGTCGGGCAACGACGAATTGCAACAGCTTCGTGAGGAAATTAAGCAGGTCAGAGAAACGTATGAGGCGCGTATCCAACGCTTGGAGAAGCGGCTTAAGGATGTCGAGCAAGGTAAGGGAATCCGCGCGTCGTCCAGCGAACCTCTCGCGGAAACAGCCTCGGCGCCTAGGGTCACGCGCGGCAACGCCTCCAATCCGGACATCTCGCTGATTCTGTCCGGCGCCTATAGCAATCTCCAACGCAACCCGGACAGTTACCGCATCAGCGGATTTCAGCCCGGCGGCGAGATCGGGCCGGGCACACGCGGCTTCAGTCTGGCCGAATCAGAATTGGTGCTGAGTGCCAATATTGACCCCTATTTCTACGGCCTCGCCACGCTCGCCATAGCGCCGGATGACTCTATCTCCGTGGAAGAGGGTTTCGTGCAAACCACTGCGCTCTCGCACGGACTGACCGCGAAGGCCGGACGTTTTTACTCCGGGATAGGTTATCTCAACGAACATCACGCGCACACCTGGGACTTCGTGGACAATCCGCTCGCCTATCAGGCGTTTCTAGGCCGGCAGTTCGGCACCGAAGGCGTGCAGGTGAAGTGGGTTGCGCCCACCGACACCTATCTGGAACTCGGCGGCGAAGCGGGGCGCGGCAGCAACTTTCCGGGCAGCGAGCGCAACAGTAACAATGCCGGAGCCTACAGCCTGTTCACGCATACCGGCGGCGACGTGGGCGCAAGCCACAGTTGGCGCGCGGGCCTCTCCCGGCTGCACGCCGCGCCGCGCGCACGCGAATACAGCGACACCGATGTCAGTGGTGTGGAGGTTGCCAATTCATTCAGCGGCGATAGTGATCTATGGATCGCGGATTTCATCTGGAAGTATGCACCGGGCGGCAACTCCGGCGTGACCAACTTCAATTTACAGGGCGAATATTTCCGCCGCCGCGAGGACGGCACCCTGGGCTACGATCTTGACAGCGCCTCGCTCGGAACGCAGGCAGGCGATTACTCCTCCACACAATCGGGCCTTTACCTGCAAGGGGTGTATCAGTTCATACCGCGCTGGCGCATAGGTTTGCGCGGCGACTGGCTGGACGTGGGACACGTGGATTACGGCGCCAACAGCGGTAATTTATTGATTCCGAATCACAACCCATCACGTTACAGTCTAATGATTGATTATTCACCCAGCGAATTTAGCCGTTTCCGTATTCAGTTTGCGCACGATAAGGCGCGTACCGATGAAACCGACAATCAATTCTACCTACAGTACATCATGAGCCTGGGTGCGCATGGCGGGCACAAATTCTAAGGAATCCCTGATTTATTTATGTTGAACCGCCAAGACGCCAAGAACGCCATGATTTTACCTTGCAATTCACGCCTTTTTCTTGGTGACCTTGGCGTCTTGGCGGTTGGCGATATATTTTTCAGAACTTCCCTAAGGAGCGGCACATGAATAAATGGCTATCAGCATGGATTATTGTTGTTCTCGTAACCTTTGCCCATCCTGCACACGCGGCCTTGAACATCCTGGCCTGCGAACCGGAATGGGCGAGCCTGGCACAGGAACTTGGCGGCGATCTGGTCAAGGTAAGCAGCGCCACCACGGCCTTACAAGACCCGCACCACATCGAGGCTAGGCCGAGCCTGATCGCCAGGGCGCGCAACGCGGATCTTGTGGTATGCACCGGTGCGGAACTGGAGATCGGCTGGCTGCCGGTATTATTGCAACAATCGGGCAACGCCAAGACTCAACCGGGCGCGCCGGGTTATTTCGAAGCGGCGCGTTACGTAATGCTGCTCGAAGTACCCGCCACGCTTGACCGCGCACAAGGCGACGTGCACGCAAGTGGCAATCCGCACATCCAAACCGATCCGCGCAATATCGCGCATGTCGCAGCGGCACTCAGCGCGCGTCTCGCAGAACTCGACCCTGCACACGCGGCGGACTATCAGAAACGCGCGGCGGATTTCTCCGCGCGTTGGGGCAACGCCATCGCCCGCTGGGAACGGCAAGCGACCATGCTTAAAGGAACCGGTGTGGTGGTGCAGCACAAGTCCTGGACGTATCTCACACGCTGGCTGGGGCTGGTAGAAGTGGCCGCATTGGAACCCAAACCGGGTGTGGAACCGAGCAGCACCTATCTCGCCGGGGTGCTCGCCAAATTGCAGCAGCAACCCGCCAAAATGATCCTGCGCGCGGCCTACAACGATGGCCGTCCCTCCGAGTGGCTCGCGGAGCGCGCAAGCATCCCGGCCGTGGTGTTGCCGTTCACCGTGGGAGGGAATGAACGCTCGCAAGATTTGTTCAGTCTGTTTGACGATACCGTGCAACGCCTACTCGAGGCCGCGCGATGAACGACGCGGGACTGGACTTGAGTATCCTGGGGCCGGCATTGTTGGCCGGGCTGCTGGTGCTCGCCACGCACGTGCCGCTTGGCATGCAGGTGCTCACACGCGGCATCGTGTTCATTGATCTTGCCATCGCGCAGATCGCGGGGCTCGGCGTGATGCTCGCGCATCTGTTCGGTTGGCAGCCGCAGGGCTGGCAGGTGCAGCTTGCCGCGCTGAGCGCCGCGTTGCTCGGCGCCTGGCTGCTGGTTTACACCCCACGGCCCTGGCCGGAGGTCCAGGACGCGCTGATCGGCGTGCTGTTTTGGCTGGCCGC
>JAMDBH010000093.1 GCA_023487615.1 Gammaproteobacteria bacterium | reverse complement strand
GTGATTACGACGGGAACGTCTGCTCATGGGGTTCTCCATGTTGTCGGGGCGTATCATGCCCCGATTGAGCAGGAAATCCACTTAGCGGGTTGTTCAGATTTGTGGGGCCGGCTCTGACCTCAGGTTCGCCCACGTAGCGGTCTGTGCACAATGCTGATCCCGGGGCTGGGTTGAGCAGACTCATTTGAATTGACCTTGAAGTGACCGTGCGGTTAACTGGTCAGACCTGAGGTCAGCCTGGAAGCAGGCGGCGGGAACGCGGCCTATCCCGGATCAGGGGCTGTCGAGGAAGCAGCAATAGCAAATGGATTCTGTGGAGAAAATCGCCCGTTTCGACAACCGAGTGCGGTATTTAATTACCGCACTGAGGCGGTCTATACCTTGTTATGCCTGTTAAACGTAGCTGGAGGGAATTGTGCTTGATGAACTGACAAAAACGATTAAAGCACAGCTCTACGAGAGGGCTACTAGCCCGCTACTTAGCTCATTCCTTCTATCATGGCTGGCTTGGAATTACAGATTCGTTATTGTTCTTCTTTCTTCCATGCCAGTGACAGAGAAGATCACCTACGTTGATACCAATATTTTTCAGTCGTACCAAGAAATAGCTCTACGCGGCGCGCTTTACCCTTTGCTTACAGCACTTCTACTTATTTTTGTGTATCCGATTCCCGCCAAATACGTTTATGAGTACTGGCGCAAACGACAACGTGAACTCAAGGAAATACAGCAAAGAATAGATGATGAAACTCCATTAACGCGCGAAGAAGCCAGAGAATTGCGACGTGAAACCATTAAAGCAACATCGGAATATGAGCAAGAGTTAGAACGAAGGTCGGCGGAGATTGCGCGCCTGCGAGAAATGGTGGCCGAACTGCAACGTAGTGCAAGTTCACCCAAAGAAAAACGCAAACTCAAAGCATCAGAACCATCGGCCATGCCTAGCGGTCGCCTAGATGCTGCCCAAGTACACATGCTAGAAGCAATCGCAAAGCCATCTGACGGTCTTGCTGAACCAGAAGTAATTTCATCATCGCGTACGGACAAGCTTGTTTCTGAATATAACCTTGGTGAGCTACTGAATAGGGACTTTGTAACAAAGAATTGGAGCAGCAGAAAGAATGATTACAATATAAAAATAACTCATAGTGGTCGTACTTACCTCATCAACCATGCCCGCGGTAGATCAAGTTCGACCAAAAGCGATGCAACAGAATCACGCAAGGCATAACCTCCGTGGAAATGGGTGCGCCTCAGAGTCAATAACCTGAAGATTTAGACGAGGCATCGCGGCCATTAGGCCGCTCCCACAGGTTTTGAGCAGCGTATTGGGCTGAGTAACGCAGCGTATTCCGCCGGATGTCTTGACGGGTTGATCGGCGGGTTATGTCGCTACGCGGCTAAGCCGCCCTGCATTTATACTATGTGTCCGGCCATGGAGGCTGTGGTCGGGTACCGATATTCGCGGAAAGCAAATCAAGATTAGCGAGGACGTCAGCATGGGCGCACAGTGGAAAACCAAGATCAAAGAAACGACGGCCGCCGCCAAGGGCCGGGTCTTCACCAAACTGGCCAAGGAGATCATGATCGCGGCGCGCGCCGGCGCCGATCCGGACATGAATTCGAAGCTGCGCATGGTGGTGGAGCAGGCCAAGAAGGCCTCCATGCCCAAGGATACGATCGAGCGCGCCATCAAAAAGGGCGCCGGGCTGTTGGATGAGGGCGTGACCTACGAGAAGGTCATTTACGAGGGTTTCGCGCCGCACCGGGTGCCGGTGATCGTCGAGTGCCTGACGGACAACGTGAACCGCACGGTCACCAACATCCGCATCCTGTTCCGCAAGGGCCAACTCGGCACTTCGGGCTCGGTCGCCTGGGATTTCGACTATCTCGGGATGATCGAGGCGACTCCGCAATCCGCGGGAGCCGACCCGGAGGCGGCCGCCATCGAGGCCGGCGCCAGTGACCTGGAGCCCGGCGACAACGGCGCCACGACGTTCTACACCGAGCCTTCCGAGCTGGATGCGGTCGCTCGCGCCCTGCCGGCGCATGGGTTTAGCGTGCAGTCGGCGCAACTGGGTTACCGGCCGAAGAATCCGGTGACGCTGGGCGATGCGGAGCGCGCCGAGGTCGAGGCGTTCTTGGAGGCCATCGATGCCGATGACGATGTGCAGAACGTGTTCGTGGGGCTGGCGGGTTAAAAGCCTCTAACAAAATGAACCGAGCTCGACACTCGACCCCCACCCCAACCCTCCCCCTTCCAGGGGGAGGGAGAGGGAGGGGGTGCGGCCTATCTCATTTTGATAGACGTTCTGAGGTCAAGAATCTCCGAACAAACGGCTCTACCCCGTGTCGTCATTCCAGCGCAAGCTGGAATCCAGTGGTTTTTAAAGAATTTCCTGGATGCCAGCTTCGGCTTCGGCTCCTGCGCCGCTCTACCGCCTACATCCCTGTAGGCGTTCGCTGGCATGACGGCAACGGACTTGCCTGTCAGAGGTTTCCTGACGCTGAGCTTGGAAACCGGATTGCGAACATGATATATGAGAACAGTCCCGTCTAACCTCAGTGCCTGAAGGTTCCCGTCCATGCCGCTGAAGCACCCAATCGTCGCCGTGACCGGGGCTCATGGGGCCGGGCTTTCCACCGTCCGGCACGCGTTCAAGACGGTCTTCCGGCGGCTGGAGATCAAGGCGGCCATCGTTCATGGCGACGCCTTTCATCGCTATACCGAACGCGAGTTCGCTGCGCAGCTGGAGCAGGCGCGCGCCAGCGGCCGACACATCTCGTGGTTCGGTCCCGAGTGCAACCATTTCGCCGAGCTCGAGGCGTTCTTCAAGTCCTATTCCGAGACCGGCAACGGGCTGGCGCGCGAGTATGCGCACGACGCGGATCGCGCCGCCGAGCTCGGCGTGCCGGTGGGCGAGTTCACGCCGTGGCAGCCGCTGAAGGACGGCGGCGATCTGCTGTTCTATGAAGGCCAGCACGGCGGCGTCGTGGCGCAGACCTGGACCCGGCGCAAGGTGGATTCGCGCCACTTCCCGACGGGGATCGACCGGCGCGTCAACGCCCGGGGCATCGACGCGGCCCAGTACGTCGATCTGCTGATCGGCGTCGTCCCCGCCATCAACCTCGAATGGATCCAGAAGATCCACCGCGATTGCGGTCGCGGCCACTGCTCGGCGGAGGAGTCGGTCGACACCATCCTGCGCCGCCTGGACGACTACATCCACTACATCATTCCGCAGTTCGGCCTGACCGACATCAACATCCAGCGCATTCCGCTGGTGGATACCTCCAATCCGTTCATTGCGCGCGACGTGCCGTCGGAGGACGAATCCGCCCTCGTCGTGCACTTCCGCGACCGCGGGCGCTACGACTTCGTCGACCTGCTGAAGCGCATTCCCGGTTCGCGCATGACGCGCCCGACGACCATGATGATTCCCGGCGGTGCGCTCAGCCATGCATTGGAGGTCATCTGCGCGCCGATCCTGGCGGACCTCATCGAGAAGCGGCGCGCGACCGCGGCGGGTGTATAAGGCGCGGGACGGGGGTGGCCTCGTAAAAATTCTCCACGGTTGATGACGGTGGGACTGGGTTCCTGCCTACAGGACTGCTTAGAGCGCCTATCAAAATGAGATAGGCCGCACCCCCTCCCTCTCCCTCCCCCTGGAAGGGGGAGGGTTGGGGTGGGGGGGTCGAGTGTCGAGCTTGGTTCATTTTGTCAGGCACTCTTAGGGGGCGCTTGGGCGACGCCCTCTTGGGTTCTGTAACCGGGAGAGTTAGCCTAGAGATGGGTCCGCCGCCGGGTGCATCGTCATGCCGAAAGCCGTCAAGCTGATTCTTGCCTGCCTGGTCTGTCTCGGCGTCATAATAGGGCTGGTTCTGCTGTTCCAGTGGCTGTTTTGACTCGCGCCGTTCAACCCGCAGTGGCAAACGGAGGGTATGCGCATGAAACCGAACATGGGAACAATCGACCGGGTCATCCGGCTGACCGTCGTGGTGGTCATCGTCGCCCTGTATCTCGGCGGTCAGATCAGCGGCGTGGTGGCGGCGGTGCTGGGCATCGTGGCGGTTGCGTTTCTGGTCACGAGCCTCATCGGCTGGTGCCCGACCTACGTCCCCTTCGGGATTTCCACACGCAAGGGGCAGTAGCCGCGAAGCGGTCGGAACGATCGCGAAGACGTTCAGGGGCGCAGGGTCTTACCCATCGTATCCAACCCGGCAACCCGGGTTTAGCCGTCCCGGTGTGCCATCTTCCTTTTCCGGCCCGCGACGCCGGAGAGTCCGCCCACCAGCAGGCGTGGTGACGCCGGCGTTTCCTGCGGTTGCTCGTGGAGGTGGAGGGCGGGCGCCCACACGGCGGCGATTCGCGGGAGGCCGGTGCCGGACGGGTTACGGTCTGCGTGCGTGGCAGTCATTCAATGATTTACGCTCGACCAGCCGACTCGCGCCGCTACCTCGATGGCGCTCGCGAATCACGACGTTGTAGATGCCTTTAACGTAACTCGCCTGAATGTCGTATTCGTAATCCGCGCGCGGTGTCAGAACGGTTTGATATCGGACCGCGTGAGTCGTCGTTGAAAGGAACGCCTTGCTGGCGAAGATGAAGTCCAGGTAACTCGGTTCGCCCGGCGGGATGCCAACCTCAACCAGGGGTTTGTCGAGATACACCCGGCCCTGATAGTGGGTGTTGCAGCCGGCATCCACCCGGTGGATATCGAACTCCGCTCCCGCATTCGTCAGGGCAGGTCCGGCGTTGACCTGGGTGCGGATGTGCAGGTTCTTCGGCAAGCGGTTCGGGTAAGTCTTGACGCCGGTGCAGCCGATGAGGAATGCAAATGCCAACAGCGCAATCAATGGGTGGCCCGGTTGGCGCATTCGCAAAGCTCTCTGCGGCCCTGGTTACAGGATTTTTGTCTGGTCCGGGCAGCCCAGATTCTCTCCAGAGGCCCAACCCCTGATCGCCTGGGCCAGAAGCCCCGCCTTCGTCCGCCGATAGATGTCCACGCGGGTCTTGCCGTTGCCGACGGGATAGGCATCCGCCACGAGCACGTATCGGCCATCCTGAGGTTCCTTGTTCACCACATTGTTATACCGCACCTGGAAGTGCAGCTCGGCGCGCTTTGCGGAAACCAGGACGGTTTGCTTGGTGCGCGCGTAATAGTGTGTGGTGGTGCTACCGCCGATCATCGGTTTGCGTGTCGAGCCCAGCCTGAAACTCAGGCACTCGGGTGATTTCTTCTGCAAGGTCCCCGCCACCTCTGCAAACGGGCGGTTCACCTCGAACGTCTCGACCATTGAAAGGCGGGAGCCACTCTTGGCGGCTTGGCGATATTCGGCTGGGGTCATCGGCATGCTGCCGCAGGCCGACAGCAGTGTGACGAGAAGGGTGACCGGGATGAAGGCTCGATTCATGTGCATTTCCTTCCTGGCTGGAGATGTAGGGGGCTGCCGCAAAGCAGCCTTCGTTTCCACGAATGAACAAGGCTGCCGTTATTAATAATAGAATATGCAAACTGGAATTGTGAGGGATGCCCCAGCACAGAATGTGCCTCTGGCCGATCGGTGGGCGAGGGCGTCTTGCGCCGGGCGGTCCCTCTCTAGCCGTTCCTGGACCGCATCGCCACACCCAGC
>JAMDBH010000094.1 GCA_023487615.1 Gammaproteobacteria bacterium | reverse complement strand
GTCTTTATGAGATAACCAGTCCCAGCCCATAATACTCAAGACGCCTCGCTCACCAGTTGGTACTGTGCGATAACTTCAAACGGCTGGGGTTTGGCAATGCCATAGCCTTGGGCATGATCCACCCCTATCTGTTTTAGCATGGCCAGGGTTTCTTTATTTTCGACAAACTCGGCGATGGTCTGTATTCCCATGACATGACCGATGTTGTTGATCGCTTCAACCATCGCACGGTCTATCGGGTCGTGAGCCATATCCTTGATGAAACTGCCGTCTATCTTCAAATAGTCCACCGGAAGGTGCTTCAGGTAGGCAAACGAAGACAGGCCGATGCCGAAATCATCCAGCGAGAAGCTGCAGCCCAATTTCCGTAATCCTTGTATGAAGTGCACGGCCTTGCCGAGATTGGAAATCGCTGCGGTTTCGGTGATCTCAAAACAAATCGCCTGATAAGGCACACCGAGGAGTAAAAACTGCTCCTGCACGAACTGGAGAAAATGCTCATCGCTCAGTGATGTCCCGGACAGGTTGATGGTCCAGAGGGTACTCATTTGCTCAGCGTCGAGTTCGTGAGCCGCATGTAGCCGGGCGTAATGGGCGAAGGCGGTATGGATCACCCAGCGGTCTATGGCCGGCATGAGATTATAACGTTCCGCCGCCGGAATAAACGCCATCGGCGGCACCAGGTTCCCTTCCTCATCGAGCATACGGATCAATAGTTCCGCATGGGCGCCGGGTGTTCCGTTAGAAGATTGGAGGGGAATGATTTCTTGCGAATAGAGCTGGAAACGATTTTCTTCAAAGGCCTTGTGGATACGACCCACCCATTCCATTTCACCATGGCGCAGCGCAAGCTCGCTGTCTTCGGGGTGATAAGCATGTAACCGATTGCGGCCTTTGTCCTTGGCAATATAACAGGCAGTATCGGCTGCGCTTAATATCTCTGCCAGTGACAGTGTGGTATCTGAGAAGCTCACCAGGCCAATGCTGACCCCCATCGTGAAGGCCTTTTCCCGCCAGACAAAATAGAAATCTTTCACAGTCTGACGCAATTCGTCGGCGATGCGGACTGCTTGTTCGGGAGGGCAATGTTCCAGCAACACGCCAAATTCGTCACCGCCGAGGCGCGCCAGGGTATCCCGCTCACGCAGACGCATCTGCAGGAGGCTGGTGATCTGGCGCAGCAGTTCATCGCCGGCGATGTGCCCGCATGTGTCGTTGACGATTTTGAACTGGTCGAGATCAAGATAGAGCAGCGCATGTTGGGTGTGTAACTTGCCCACGCTTGCAAGCGCTCTTCCCAAACGGCGCTCGAACTCCCGCCGGTTGATAAGCCCGGTCAAGGCGTCGTGGCTTGCCTGATGCTGGAGTTGCGCGGCCATCTTGCGTGAATGGCTGACATCGCGGAACACCAGCACGACGCCGACGATGGCGCCGTCACGATCGCGTATGGCCGCTGCGGATTTCTCGATGGAAAATTCTGCGCCGTTCTTCTGCACCAGCACAGCATGTCCACTCGGACTTATGGTTTTGCCTTCCTGTATCACCCTCTCGACCGGATTGGCGACTGTTTCACGGGTAAGCTCATTAAGTACATGAAATACCTGCTGCAGAGGCAGGCCGCGCGCCTCCGAGCCAGCCCAGCCGGTGAGCGTCTCCGCCACAGGATTGAGGTATTCGACATGCCCCTCCGTATCGGTGGTGATCACGGCATCGCCGATGGATTCGAGCGTAACCTGAGCACGCTCCTTTTCGCGGAACAACGCCGCCTCCGCCTGTTTACGCTCCATAATATCGTCGGCCAGTTCATCCGCGGTATGTCTGAGCTTGAACAGGATGTGGATGATATAGGCGAGCAACGTAATCGAAAACAGGTAGAGGTAGAAGCGATACACATTGACGCGACGCATGCTTTGGTTGACGTAGGCCTGGTAGGCCTGAATAAGTTTGTCGGCGGCCTGGGCGCTCGGCGCGTGGACGATTCCGGCCACCAGGTCGTCTACTTCGCCCTTGTTGACCAGGATGGTACGCGCGTGCGAAATCAGGATATCTAGGCTGCTGAGCACTTCCGGTGAAACCGAGTCGCGTTTGGCCGCCAGGCTGTCCAGGGAGCGGCCGATCTGCTGCTTAAGCTCCAGGCTCGCGGTGAGATTGTAAATGAGCACGTCTGTTAATAGCTTCCCGAGCAACAGAATCAGGTCATCGCCGCCCTTTGATGTCCTGACAAGCTTGATCAGCTCATCGGTGACCACCGGGAAATATTTCAGTGAATTATTGAGGATGGCGTTGTGCGACTTAAAACGTTCTACAAAATTCTCCTTCTCTTTTACCATAGCGTTCAGCGCATCTATCTGTGCGTCTATGTCCGCCTGCCCCCTATGATAAATACTGGAGGGACCGGCGACGAAACCATTAGTGATGGCATGCAACAGCGTCAGGCTACGGACGATAGGGTCGTAGTTATTGAGCAGGTGTGAGCGCGATTCGATGACATCCTGATTGAGGGTGGCGTCGAGCTGTTTGAACTGGCTGAGATGGGTGACGATTCTATTATGCTGCTGTTGATCGAAGGACTGCGTTTTCGCATATAAAAAGGATAACAGCGAAATGGCGGCCAGACCCAGAAAAATACGTACCAGCAGCGCAGCGCTGAACTTGAAAATAAAGTTACTCATAGTCGGAAAGGGATTTCCCTTTATATTGACCAGTCAAGGTCTTCAGAAAGGCGATGATGTATTCGATATCCTGCTGCGGAATGGGCCGTCCTAATTGATAACGGGCCATGATCTTGATTGCATCCTCCAAGGTCTGCGCCGAGCCGTCATGGAAGTAAGGCGCGGTGAGCGCCACGTTACGCAGGCTGGCGACACGAAACCGGTATCGGTCTTCCTCCTGATGAGTGATATTGAAGCGGCCCAGATCTGCCTGCGTGATATTTCCACGGTCGGCAAAATAACCGTTCATCACGCCGAATTTCTGAAACATGTTTCCGCCCACATTGACGCCCTGATGGCAGGCGACACAGCCGTAGGATTTGAACAGATAATAACCACGTTTTTCCTGTTCCGTAATCGCCTGTTGGTCGCCTCGCAGATATCTATCGAAGCGGGAGTTAGGGGTGATAAGAGACCGCTCGTAAGTTTCTATGGCGTCTTTGATAGTGGAAATTTGCATGCCATCGCGATAGGTTCTGGAAAATTCGCTGACGTAATCGGGGTCCTGCTTGAGTTTGTGAATAATGTCTTGCCAAGTGGTCTTTAAGGTTACGCTGAGCACTCTGTCAATCTGGTCTTCAAAGCGGGCAAACTCTCCGTTCCAATGCAGCCTGAAATTGAGACTGGAGTTAAATATCGTCAAGGCATTTGTGGTGGTAAGTTTGCCATCCACTCTACGAGAGTGAGACTGGTTGTCGGTACCCCCTTTTTTTAAAATATGGCAGGTTGCGCAGGCCATGCTTCCGTCGGGCGAGAACCTATAATCGTAAAATAGACGCTCGCCCAGGGTAACCTTGTCTTTATTTAACTCAACATGCTGCGGAATGGGTTGAATGGGCTCTTTGCCTGCCGCCCCCGAGGGGGTAGATTCCGTGAAAGGGGTCTCGGTGATGGAGGCAGAGGACTGTGAAGAATCCAGCCACCACCATGGCGCCAGGGCAAGCACTGCATAGGCGAGTATCAGAAATGGCAGGTAGCTGCGTCTTTTCATATCCGGTTTATAGCACCCTGGTTGTGGCTATTCAGCACTCTTTCGAGTGCTTCTGTCCGAATCTACTTAGCAAATAATATGCCTACTCCTGGCAGGGTACAAATTAGGCTTATTAAGCCCAATAAGCGGTGTGTTAGACGCTTAGATAGATCTCATCTGAGATGAAGCAAGGAGGAAATGACTGTCAGCGACTGAGCGTGCCGGCGCACAAAGCAAGCAGAGCGCCGGGAAAGATGCCCAAGGCAAGCACGGCCAAGCCGTTCGCGGTCATCGCCACGCGCATGTCGAGGCTGGCATCGAGAGGCGTGGCGTCTTCGGGCTGGTCAAAGTACATGAGCTTGATGATGCGCAGATAGTAGAACGCTCCGATGACCGATAGCAGCACGGCGAGCGCTGCAAGCCAGACCAGATCGGCATTGACCACGGCCTGGAGCACCGAGAGCTTGGCGTAAAAACCCAGTGTGGGCGGTACGCCCGCCATGGAAAACATCAGGATCAACGTCATGAAGGCGAACCACGGGCTGCGCTGGTTCAAGCCCTTGAAATCGTCCAGCCGGTCGGCTTCGAACCCGGCGCGGCTCAACAGGATAATCATGCCGAAACCGCCCATGGTCATAATGGCATAGGCGATGATATAGAACATCGCCGCCGAGTAGCCCAACCGGCTTCCGCTCAGTATGCCCAATAATAAAAAGCCGACGTGGGCGATCGTTGAGTAAGCGAGCATGCGCTTCAGATTGGCCTGGGCGATGGCGATGATGTTGCCGACCGCCATGGATAACACCGACAAGATGATGAGCATGTCCTGCCACTGGACATGCAGGTGACCGAGACCCTCCACCATCAGGCGCATCAGCATGGCGAAGGCGGCGATCTTGGGCGCACCGGCGATAAACAGCGTCACCGACGTGGGCGCGCCGTGATAGACGTCGGGTATCCACATGTGAAACGGCGCGGCGCCGAGCTTGAACATGACGCCGATGATGATGAACACCAATGCAAATACCAGCACGACGTTCGTCCCCGCCCCCTGCCCTGCTTGCACACTGTGCGCCACTGCGGCACTGATCTGCGCGATATCCAGCGTACCGGTAACGCCATACAGCATGGACATACCGTAGAGCAGCAGCCCGGAGGCCAGCGCGCCCAGCACGAAATATTTCATTGCGGCCTCGGAGGCCTCCAGCGAATCGCGCCGCATGGCGACCATCGTGTAGAGCGAAAGCGACAACAGCTCCAATCCCAAGTATACCGTCAACAGACTGTGTGCGGAGACCAGCACCATCATTCCCAACACGGCGAATAATCCCACGACGAAATATTCGCCCTTGTAGAGCTGCCGGGTACGCAAATACTCGCGCGAGTAGAGAAACACCACGGCGGTGACGAGATAGATAAACATTTTCAACACGTCACCCATGCGGTCGCGCACGAAGGTGTCGCTAAATGTCAGGGTAAGCTGGTCGGGGTAGGAGGCCAGGGTAAAAATCGCCGCGCCCAGCAGCGTGGCCTGCGTCAGCAAATAAGTAATGACGCGGTTGTCTTCGCGTAAAAAGAGATCCACGACGAGAATGAGGCAGGCCATAACCAGCACAAAGATCTCAGGAATGGCGGGGGCGAAATTTGGCATCACAAAATCCATACGCCTCAGGCTCCCAGCTTGGATTTGGCTATATGTTCGAGCAAATTCTGCACGGTGGAGTGCATGACATCGGTGAGTGGCGCGGGCCAGAGACCCAGCCACAACACGGCCACGGCCAGCGTCCCCAGCACGATACCCTCACGAAGGTTGATGTCCTGAAGACTCGCCACCCCGTCATTAGCGATCTTGCCGAAGACGACACGCTTCACCATCCATAATGTAGATTCGGACAGAAGCACTCGAAAGAGTGCTGAATAGCCACAACCAGGGTGCTATAAACCGGATATGAAAAGACGCAGCTACCTGCCATTT
>JAMDBH010000147.1 GCA_023487615.1 Gammaproteobacteria bacterium | reverse complement strand
CTCGACCATGTCCTCAATCTCGTCGTCATTGATGCCCTTCATCGCTACCATATTGATCTTGACGGGGTGCAGGCCCGCCGCTTTGGCGGCCATCAAGCCCTCCAGGGCCTGTTCCAGTTTTCCGCCGCCGGTGATTTCCTGAAAGCGTGTCTTGTCGAGGCTATCCAGGCTGACGTTGAGGCGCGTGACGCCAGCCTGACGTAGCGCCATCGCCTGCTTCTGCAATTGTGTGGCGTTGGTGCTGAGCGATAAATCCTCAATACCTGGCAGTGCTGATAAACGTGCCGTGAGTTGCGGCAGATTCTTGCGTACCAGTGGTTCGCCGCCGGTGATGCGTATACGACTCACGCCCAGCGCGCCGAAGGCGCGGACCACGCGCTCGATCTCGTCAAAACTGAGCCAGTGCGCGGGCTCTTCAAAGTCCTTGAAACCTTTGGGCAGGCAATAGAAGCAACGCAGGTCGCACTTGTCGGTGACCGACAGGCGGACGTATTCGATCTTGCGGCCGAAGGGATCTATGAGTTGAGGTTTTATGTGTAAGTCAGACATCATTCCAGGCTGGTTGCTTAATCAGATTGAGAATCTTTTAGACGTAGGGCGTAGTCATACAGGGCATTCTTTTTCAATCCGGTAATTTGCGCGGCCAGTGCCGCAGCTTGTTTGACGGGCAGTTCCGTCATGAGAATCTGTACCACTCGCTGTGCTTCGGCCTCGCCCCGTGCCTCTAGTGTACTCCCGCGAACGAGAATCACAAACTCGCCTCTCTGCTGATTTTCATCGGCGCGCAGCCAATCCGCCAGTCTCGGCAAGGTATCCTCATGGATGGTCTCGAAGAGCTTGGTGAGTTCGCGCGCGATGACCGCGCGGCGTTCGGTTCCGAATATCTGCGCCATGTCGTCAATGCAGTCGAGAATCCGATGCGGCGATTCGTAAAAGATCAGCGTGCGTGATTCGTCGCGCAATTCCGCCAGACGCGTCCGGCGCGCGCCGGTGCGAGTAGGCAGGAAACCCTCAAACACAAAGCGGTCGGAGGGCAGACCCGAGGCGGAAAGGGCGGCGATCAGGGCACACGGGCCGGGGATAGGCACAACCCGTATACCCTTTGCGCGCGCCGTATGCACGAGATGATAGCCGGGATCACTGATCAACGGCGTGCCGGCATCGGAGATGAGCGCCACGGAGTCACTTTTGGCAAGCTGCTCTAGTATGGCCGGACTGACCGCGCGCTCGTTGTGTTCGTGCAGGGCGATACAGGGTGTTCTGACACCGAAGTGGCGCAGCAAGCGAGCGCTATGGCGGGTGTCTTCGGCGGCGATCAGCGTCACGCCTGACAGCACCTCCACTGCGCGTGGGCTCATGTCGCCGAGGTTGCCGAGCGGCGTGGCGACGATGTACAGCACTCCGCGATCAATGGACACTTAACCCTCCCAACGGATGACTATGAACCCCCGCATGCCGTATCTCGCCCAAGATTACTCTTGCTGTTCGCGTTGACCGTGAGCACTTGCGGGACGTTGAGCATACCCTCATTTGGGTGGTCGGCAAAGCCAGCATACCGCAGCACGCCGAGCGACACATAGCCGGCCCGGGCCTGTTGGCCAATAGGGGGAGAAATCATTGCCTGCACCGAAGAACCGGTGGTTATAGAGAAGATACGGGTGGCTATTCAGAAAAGAGGCGTTTATTCTTTCTATACCTTAATCAGCAGATAGAATTACGAGAAGAGTTACGGGAGAATAGGATGAGTATCAGTAATCTACATAAGCTGGCGGTGTTGATTAGACAGGAGCGCGACACTTTGCTCGCGCAGTGGCGGCGTCAAGTAAGAGAGCTTCCTTCGGCCCAACATCTGGATGCCCCCACCCTGAACGATCACATTCCTGATCTGATCATTGAACTGGCGAGCGCGCTGCAGTCAAAGTCTGACGAAACCATCCCCGATAAACTCTTGGAGGGCAGTCCGCCGGCCCACGGCTTGCAGCGACTCCGTGACGGGTTCGACCTTGAAGAAGTCGTGGCGGAATACAATATCCTGCGCGGGTGTATACACGATCTGGCTGACACTAACAGTTTGAGTTTGCAAGGCACCCCGTTCCACATCATGAATCGTGTGCTCGATGGGGCGATCGGGTTAGCCGTGCAGACTTATGCGACGCAGCGGGCTTTGGAAGTGCAGCAATATCAGCAAGAGCGTCTTGCGTTTGTGGCGCACGATCTCAGAACCCCACTGAATGCGATCTCACTCGCCGCGCAGGTCCTGGAACGAACAATCCCGGTCGAAGCAAAAAGCGCTGATGTTTCGCGGATGCTGAAAATCCTGCATCGCAACGTGCAGCAACTGTCGGCGTTGGTCGGCAACGCGATTAAGGAAAACGCCGGCGCCCAAACGGAAGCCGTGGTCAAGCTGCAGCGTCGCGACATAGACCTGTGGGCGCTTGTAGAAACTCTCATTCAGGACCTCGGACTGGTTGCGGAAACGGCTGCCGCGCAACTTGTCAATAATGTCTCGGAAGACCTGGTGGTCTATGCCGACGCCAGCCTGCTCAAACGGATTTTTCAAAATCTCATTTCCAACGCGATTAAGTATGCACCTCGCGGACAGGTGACAATCGGAGCACGGAGCATAAGCGCGGCAGGCGACGTCGAGTGTTGGGTCGGCGACAATGGGGCGGGAATACCGGAGGAGCTCCTTGACAAGATATTCGACAAGTTAGAGACGGATCCGGAGAAGGATGATGGCACCGGTCTCGGTCTCGCTATCGTCAAGCAATATGTTGAGGCCCACGGCGGGAAGGTCACCGTCGAAAGCAAAGAGGGGATCGGTTCGACGTTTCGCTTTATTCTTCCCGCCAAAGCCGGCGACACGGCCGCTCTCCCATCTTGAGGCGTCGTCAATGACAATAATAGAGTCTCTATGGGATTTGCTTAAAGACACGTTTAATGCCTGGCTGGATGACCGCGCGCCCCGCATGGCGGCCGCCCTGGCCTTTTACATGATCTTTTCGATTGCGCCGCTTCTGATCATCGTCATAGCCATTGCAGGTCTGGCGTTTGGGCAAGACGATGTGCGGGCTCAGATCGCCGCACAGATAAGCGAATTAGTAGGGCCAGGCGGGACGGCAACCGTGATGTCGGTTATAGACCAGATCAGGAAACCCTCATCGAGCATAATCGCCGCTCTCATTGGTGTGGTGACCGTATTGTTTGGCGCCTCTGGCGTGTTCGGCGAACTTCAGGATTCCCTCAATACTATCTGGAAGGTACAGCCGAAACCGGGGCGTGCCGTATTGGGAATTATCAGGGAGCGATTTTTATCGTTCGTGATGATACTCGGCCTCGGCTTTTTATTGCTAGTGACATTGGTCATCAGCACCGCCTTGGCCGCACTGGGGTCCTACCTGAAGGGAGTGCTGATCGGCTCTCAATATTTGCTGCAAGGGCTGGACTTCGTGCTCTCATTTCTTTTCACCACGTTGCTGTTCGCGATGATCTACAAAATCCTGCCCGACGCGCGCGTGAAATGGAGCCATGTGTGGATGGGCGCCGCGGTAACTGCATTGCTGTTCTCCCTGGGTAAATTTGTGATTGGTTTATATCTTGGCAGGAGCACCGTGGCTTCGGCTTATGGCGCGGCAGGTTCGCTGATCATTATCTTGGTTTGGGTTTACTACTCCGCGCAGATTCTTTTCTTTGGCGCCGAACTGACCCATTGTTACGCAGCCCGGCAAGGTCCGCTGCCCGGCCCTAGAGAAAACGCCATGCCTGCCCCAGTGCCGGTCCCGGCAGATAGAGTGGGCCACGCAGCGAAAGGCGGATAAGAATGCCGATATGGATAGCGACTCGGCAAGTATTACATCGCTGTTTGCAAATCTTATGGGTTCTCATTTCTACAACGCGCCAAGACCTTCTTTACAATCATAGGGTTGTAGCCACCACGCTCATGCGCAGTACCTGGCATAGCTTGCTGAATGCAGTCATACACCAACCCGCCCTTGACCGCTTGACCGGAGCAAGCCGGCGGTCTTACACTTCCTAATTCAGCAATTTAACTGGCTTTGTCCAATGGACTACGGAGCGCAGTGAAAGGTCTTGCCGCCCTGTTTCAATCACAATAAATGATTGAAAAATGAATAAAGCGGACTTATTCAGAGCTTCCTAAATCAGAGCTTCTAATAATAGTAAGCTCACACACTATGAACCTCCCGCACGCTGTATCTCGCTCAGGGTTACTCTTGCTGCTCGCGTTGACCGCGAGCGCCTGCGGCACGCTGAGCATACCTTCGTTTGGGCCGACAAAGCCAGCACGCCGCAGTACGTCGAGCGAGGTATACCCGGAAACCCGGAAACTGAGCGTATTGGCCGCGCGCGTCACGGCTGTGAAATCCACTTGGGCGGTGAGGGCGCTCGCAGGGACGCAGATCATGTCACGCAACCTCCCGGCAAGGACCGCCGATACGGGATTGGGCACTTACCGCCATGAGTGTGATCAACCCGATCAAGCGTTTCTCTATCAGATCATCGAGCGCACTACCCGGCGTTTACTGCCCAACTGGCGGCCCAGGGTACCGTGTTGCCGGGTTACGTGCAGCGGGAATTTGAAGATTACCTGAATGCGGTCGTCGTGAGCATGGCTTCCTGCGGGTTTGTTGTGACACCTGCCATATCTTCGAGCCTTTAAATTTCATCGCCGGACTCGCCGCGCGGGTACCCAAAGCTCGGGTCAATCTGACTCGGTTTCATGGTGTCTTTGCACCCAACAGTAAACAGCGTGAGCAGGTCACACCGGCAAAGCGGGGTAAAGGCAAAAAGACCAAAACGCCCGATGAGAGACAAGACAAAACGCCTGCCGAACACCGGGCATCGATGACCTGGTCCCAACAGCTCAAGCGTGTTTTCAACATCGTAGCCAATGGGGTGGGGTGGTGAAAGACATTGCCTGCATCGAAGACCCGGCGGTCATCGAGAAGATACTCACCCACCTGAACAAAAAAACCGCCTCAGCGGGGCTAAAACCTGGGACCGGTCCCGGCAAATCCTGTTCCGGCAGGGCAAACATGGCCCGTACTCGTCGCAGGAACCGCTCCACGGCACGCAATGCATCAATTCAAATCCCATGTCCCCTGGAGCACCCTCAACCGGGCTTGCCGAGTTCACGATAGGTTGTCATCGCGATCCTGAACAATTCCTGCTTTTCGGTATCGCCCGAGACGGCGTAGCCCATCTCGCCGTCGACCCAGTAGAACACGCCCACGCCATCTTCGCGGGCGTAGCGGAAGGCGGTTTCGCGGTTCTGCCAGGCGCCGGTGCGCACGTATAGGGTGACGCGCTTTCCGGCCGCATTTTCATACATGAACTGCGCTGCCATACGGTTGGTCGAGGGCAGCAGACGCCCGCCGACCAAGTGGTAATCGAGTTCGCTCAGGTTGGGTGCACGAATCTCCGTGTGCAGACGTTTCGACAACCAGCCGACCAAGTGGGCCTCCTGATCGGCCGTGATTTCGACCGGGTGGCGTTTATCGGGCGTGTATACGACATGGGCGAAGGCGGCGGGCCGGATTAGATCGACTTCGATCATCGGCAGGGGGCGGGACGCCAGCCCGTATTGCAGGGCGGCGCCGACTACGCCGCCGACCAACAACCAGCCGGCCACCGCCGCGACACTGCGAGGATAGAACCCATAAGATTTGCAAACAGCGATGTAATACTTGCCGAGTCGCTATCCATATCGGCATTCTTATCCGCCTTTCGCT
>JAMDBH010000162.1 GCA_023487615.1 Gammaproteobacteria bacterium | reverse complement strand
TCGCATTGCTGTTCATCTATCAGCCGCCACTTGATCCGCTGTGGCCGTTCTACGAACCGTGGAACTATGGCTGTTGCTTGCGGTCGTTTATCCCGTACTGGAAGAACTGGCGTTTCGCGGTGCGCTGCAAGGTAGCCTGTATCATTCACAGTGGGGTCGCGCGGCGATGGGTCCTCTGACCCGTGCCAACCTGCTTACCTCTCTTTTGTTTGTCTGTTTCCACCTTATCGCCCATCCAGCTCTGTGGGCGATTCTGGTGGTTTTTCCGTCCTTATTATTCGGCTATTTTCGAGACAAATATCAGAGCATCCTGCCCGCCATTCTGCTCCATGTGTTTTACAACATGGGTTATTTCTGGCTGTTTAGACCCTTATAGCTGGGCTACACGATGTTCAACTTTACCCATGCGGCTGAGCACTTACACAGTGGGGGCTCTGCCTGGTTTCCATCCTGACGCACTTTGCGCCGGTTAAGCGTGGGCACAAAAACGTGCCCACCCTACGAACTGCAAGAAACCCTTTTCGGAAAAAATTACTGCGGATAGAAAAGGGAAGGTTTTTCCCTTGTATCTTTGCCCTTGTATCTTGTATCTGCCTTGCTAAAGCATCTCCATCGGGTCCACATCCAGCGACCAGCGCACCTTGCGTGCGAGCTTGAGCTTTTCCAGCAGGGGTACCCAGGCCTGTAGCAGGCGCTGCAATTCCGCGCGGCGCGGGGACTGCAATAGCAACTGGGCGCGATAGCGCCCCGCCCGCTTCTCCATCGGCGCGGGTAGCGGGCCGAACAACTGCACGCCCTTCGTCAGCAGCGTCTCCGCTTCCGCAAGGGCCTGGTTCAAGAAGGCCTCCGGCGCACTGCGGCTCACCGCCTCGGCGCGCAGCAAGGCCATCACGCTGTACGGTGGTAGGCCCGCAGCACGGCGCTCGTCGAGGGCGGCCGTGGCAAAGGCGTGATAGCCGCGCGTCAACAAGGTTTGCAGCAGAGGGTGATCGGGGTGATGGGTCTGTATCACCACCGCGCCGGGCTTGTCGCTGCGGCCCGACCGCCCTGCCACTTGCACAATGGTCTGAGCCATCCTCTCGCTGGCGTGAAAATCCACGCCGTACAGGCCTTGATCGGCATCGAGGATGCCGGCCAGGGTCACGTTCGGAAAGTGATGGCCCTTGGCCAGCATTTGCGTGCCGATGAGAATTTGACTGCGGCCGCTGTGCACACCGTCCAGCATATCCTGCAGGGACCCCTTGCGGCGGGTGCTGTCGCGGTCTATGCGGATCAGTCCGGTGCCGGGAAAGTGTCGCGCCAGGATTTCTTCCGCGCGCTCCGTGCCGTGGCCCAGGGGGCGCAACGCCGTTCCCGCGCAATCCGGACACTGCTGTTCGGCGGCGCGCTCGGCCCCGCAGTGGTGACAACGCAACAGGCGCCGCTGTTGATACAACACCATGCGCACCTCGCAACGCGTGCAGCGCGCCACCCAGCCGCAGCGGTCGCAGAGCAGGGTCGGGGCATAGCCGCGCCGGTTCAGAAACAACAGTACCTGTTCGCCGCGCTCAAGGTGTTGCCGCATTAAGGTCAGCAGCGGCTGCGACAGGATACCGTCGGCGGGCGCGCGCCGCCTGTCCACCACCGTGACGTCGTTATGTTGAGCGACAGCGGTACGCTCCGGTAACACCAGCCGCCGGTAGCGGCCCTGCTCGGCGTTATAGAGACTTTCCAGCGCTGGGGTCGCTGAACCAAGCATAATAGGGATGCCCAAGCGCTGCGCACGCAGCACCGCGACATCACGGGCGTGGTAGCGGAATCCCTCCTGTTGTTTATAAGAGAGATCGTGCTCCTCATCCACCACAATCACCCCCAGCCTGCTCATTGGCGTGAACACCGCCGAACGGGTACCCAACACCACGGCGGCCTCTCCGCTGCGCGCCATCAACCAGGCCTTGAGCCGTTCCTGATCGGTGAGGCCGGAATGCAGCACCGCCACCGTGGTCGCTCCCGGCATCCTGCCTCCCGCGACACTAGTACGTCCCGGTACGTCGCTGTTAAAACGTTCGGTGAAGCGCTCCACCAATTGCGCGGTGAGACCGATCTCGGGCACCAGCACCAGTGCCTGACGGCCGGCGGCGATGGCCTGCTCGATGATACACAGATACACCTCCGTCTTGCCGCTGCCGGTCACGCCGTCCAGCAAAAAGGCCTGAAAGCCTTGGGCGGTGTTCACGGCCTCTACTGCTTGCCGTTGGGCTGGGTTCAGTAGTGGCGAAACGGGTGAGGCGTGAGGAGTGAGGAGTTTAGAAGCCAGTGAGGAGTGAGGGGTGAGGAGTGAGGAGTAGTCATACCCCACGACTAACGCTTCACCTGCTTCTAACGCCTCACGCCTCACTCCTAACACCTCACCTGCCTTTAACTCACGCCTCACCCTTACCTGGGCCGGGCGGCCCTGGCGCAATGGCGCGGGCAAGGCGCTCGCAATCACCTCGCCGATGGGGTGCTGATAATAACTGCTTGCCCACTGCAACAGATCGAGCTGATCCGCGGAGAACAGGGGCTCCTTATCCAGTACGCTCAACACCGGCTTGAGGCGGTGGGAGGCAATCCGGCTGCCCTGGACGACCGCCATCACCACGCCCACTGCGGTGCCGCGGCCAAAGGGTACCTTGACCCTCACACCACTTACCAAACCCATAGAGTCGCCTCCCTTGGGGGATAGATAGTCAAAAGTATGACGCAGCGGAGCAGGCACGGCGACCTGCACTATGGTCAATGAGCGAGGCATTACCGGCCGGAATCAATCGCCCAGAGACACCGTGGGCAGGCATCGAGTTGGGCGATTTGGTTGAGGAATTTCGTGACCAAAATTAGCTAAGTTCATGTGTAACCAACAGATTAGTATTTATCCACAAAAACTGTGGATAACTTTGTGGAATACATGGGGTAATATTTTGCCAAGCCGCGTCATCGTTGGCTTTGTAACAAAATGGACATAATTTATACTGTTCTATAATAATTATACAAATCAATAAGTTATAAATACAAGGCCAGACTTCTAGCGCTGGCTTGTAATCCTTACGTGAAGCGGACGTTGGACTGTGTACAAGCTAGCCCTGCGCAGCCTCAGGAAAGCGCATAGATACGCGCTTTCGAGCCTGCAAGCCTGGCTTGCCTTAACCTGCTAGGGTAGTGACAAATAGCCCTTTTCATACGCCCCCTCCTCACTCAGCTTGATGACTGCCGCCAAAGGCGCCCGGTGCATTGGGCGTCCATCCACCGGGCTGCGCGGTGGTTGCCGGATCCCGACCAAGGGAAACACCGTCAAATCTATGGCGACATCTCCGGCCATGAATCTATAGGTGGGAAACGCTTGGGGCGGCGCCGCACTATCCGGCCGCAACCACCGTTCCCCGGTTTGAAACGGGATCCCCTCCTGCATGAGGAAAAAACCGACCTCCTCCGTGCTGTCCGTGAACAGGTGCAGATTGACATCCGAATGCTCGCAGGCCGTGCCGCTCAGTACCGATCCGACCAGGCGGGGCTGAAACGCCTCGAACACGCCCATGAAGTGTTGGGCTGCTGCGCGTAGCTGCTTGAGCCGCTGCGGCTGGCTAGCGGCCTTGAACAGGCGCTGATAGTCCTGAAGAGCCTCTTCGATCTCCTGATTACTCGGCATATTGCGGGTATCCGGCGCGCCTAATTGCTGGGCCGCCTTGCGTTTGGCGGCGTAATAATCATTGACGCCGTGCTCCGCCATGAGCCGCGCCGCCTCCAGGGCGATGTACTGCCGCATTCGTTTGTCTCGCTGATGGATAGTCATAGTCAGGAAAGTGAATCCATTTGCCGAAAAAAATTCACCACGGAGGACGCAGAGTAGAAACAAACCATTTTCATGTTTTTCCTCTGCGTCCTCTGCGGTGATACTTTAATAAATCTTCAAAGTGCACATTCAAAACAAAAATTCCGATCCGCCGGCCGGGCCACCTGTGGCGGCGCCCGTGCCCGACTGCTGTAGGGGCACAAAGTCCTTCATAAAGAATTCTGACACACCATCGGGATCATTGTCGGCGGCAAGCAGTCCGGTCACAGGGTTGATACGTGCAGTGACGATGCCGGGCGGCTGGGGCAAGACACTCTCCGGCATATCCTTGAGTGCCTCCCTCATAAAATATATCCACATCGGGAGGGCTGCATGGCCACCGGTCTCCTGATCGCCCAACGGGGTATGGTTATCGAACCCCACCCAACTGACCGCCACCAGGCCGGGGGTAAAGCCCGCGAACCAGGCGTCGCGCTGTTCGTTGGTGGTGCCGGTCTTGCCTGCGATATCACCGCGTTTGAGCGCCAGCGCCTTGCGGCCGGTGCCCTTGCGGATGACATCCTGCATCATCGAGGTCATGAGATAGGCATTCTCGGCGCTGATGACGCGGGGCGCACTGCGGCCGCCCGCACCGGGCGCTACTATGGGTGCAACAACTGCATTCTGTGTTGCCGGCGGCATACCTCCCTCTTCGGCACGGATGTCCGCCTGCAGCTGATCCTCAAGGCCGGCGGGCGTCGCCTCGACGGGGCCGGGGACGCATTCCCGGCAGGCCGTCAGGGGCTGGGCCTGCACCAAAACCTTTCCCTCGGGATCCTCAATACGTTCGATGAAATACGGCTCCACCCGATAGCCGCCGCTGGCGAAGACGCTAAAGCCCTTCACCATCTCCAGGGGGGTAGCGACACCGCTGCCCAGCGCCAGCGACAAACCTTGCGGCAGCCGGTCGGACTTGAACCCGAAGCGGGTGACATAGTCTCGGGTGTACTCTATCCCCAAGGCACGCAGTACCCGGATCGAGACCAGGTTGCGCGACAATGCCAGGGCCTGGCGCAGCGGGATCGGGCCGAGGAAATCCCGTCCATAATTTTCGGGACGCCAGTCTTCGCCCAGACTCGCCCCCTCGACGACCACCGGGGCGTCGTTCACCATCGTCGCGGGGGTAAATCCCTTCTCCAGCGCAGCGGAATAGACAAACGGCTTGAAACTGGAGCCCGGCTGGCGGTCGGCCTGAATGGCGCGGTTAAAACTGCTTTGATAAAAATCCAACCCTCCGGCCAACGCGGTGATGGCGCCGTTGTCGGGGTTGAGCGCGACGCACGCCCCCTGCACGGCGGGCACCTGCGCCAGGCGCCATTTACCCTCCGGTAGCGGCTGGACGCGCACGATGTCGCCCACCGCCAGGATCTCCGCCGCCGACTTGGGGCTCGGCCCCATGCGGTTCTCGTTGACATAAGGCCGCGCCCAGGACATCGCCTCCCAGGGCAACTCGATTTCCCCCTTGTTGGGGAGATAGACGCGTGCGCTCTTGCCCTCGACCTTGACCACCAGCGCCGCCGGCAGCCCCGCGATCTCCACTTGCTCCTGCAGGACCTCAGCCCACTGCGCTGGCCACTGTTCTGGCCCGCCACCCGCCGGCAGATCCACATGCGGCAGCGGTTTCCGGTAACCGTGGCGGGCATCGTATTCCAGCAACGCGGCCCGCAGCGCGGCATTGGCGGCCGTTTGCAGGCGAGGCTCCACGGTCGTGTATACCTTATAGCCGCCGGTATAGGCCTCCTCGCCGTAGCGCGCGACCATCTCGGCACGCACCATCTCCGCTATATAAGGCGCCTCGACGGCGACGGCCTGTACATGGTGGCTCGCGGTCTCGGTTTCGGCGAGGGCCGCGCGGTAGGCGTCTTCCTTCAGAAAACCCAGACCGTGCATACGCTCCAGGATGTAATTACGCCGCTCAGTCGCACGCGCCAGGTTGGCGATCGGGTTGTATTTTGAAGG
>JAMDBH010000111.1 GCA_023487615.1 Gammaproteobacteria bacterium | reverse complement strand
GGTGATCGTGATAGATTCTATCCAGACCATTTACACCGAGTTGTTGCAATCCGCGCCGGGTTCGGTCGCTCAGGTGCGTGAAAGCGCCGCGCAACTGGTGCGCTACGCCAAGCAAACCGGCACGGCGCTGTTTCTGGTCGGACACGTGACCAAAGAGGGCGCGCTCGCCGGGCCGCGCGTGCTCGAGCACATGGTGGACACGGTGCTGTATTTTGAGGGCGACAGCGGCAGTTCGTTTCGGGTGATCCGCGCCATCAAAAACCGCTACGGCGCGGTGAATGAACTGGGCGTGTTCGCCATGACCGAAAAGGGTCTCAAGGAGGTCAGCAATCCCTCGGCCATTTTTCTCTCGCGTCATGAGCAACCCGTGCCCGGCAGCGTCATTATGGTGACGCGCGAGGGCAGCCGGCCTTTACTGGTCGAAGTGCAGGCCCTGGTGGACGACAGCCACGCCGCTAATCCGCGGCGTGTCACCCTGGGGTTGGAGCAAAACCGTTTGGCGATGCTGCTTGCCGTATTGCACCGCCACGGCGGAGTGGCGATGTACGACCAGGATGTCTTTGTAAACGTGGTGGGCGGGGTGCGTATTACCGAAACCGGGGCCGATCTTGCCGTGGTGCTTGCGGCGGTATCCAGCCTGCGCAATAAGCCGCTACCGCAAGACCTGGTGGTGTTTGGTGAGATGGGTCTCGCCGGAGAGATCCGCCCGGTGCAGAGTGGTCAGGAACGCCTGAAGGAGGCCGCCAAACATGGCTTCAAGCGGGCCATCATTCCTGGTGCGAACGCCCCCAAGGCGCCGATAAAGGGCATGGAGATCATTGCCGTACAGCGGTTATCGGAAGCCTTGGCAGCTTGTTAGAGGATTTCTGAAAGGCCAGCTATCAGCCCATTGAAGACAGCTCACGATTGAGCCGGTCTTCGTCACCCAGATTCAACTCCATCAGCCGCTTGAGATGGCCCATACTCTCCAGATCAATATGGTCGCAATGAAAACCGATGCGCCGTTTGTCGAAATGGACTGCACTGAGTTGCATATTGATGACGGCCTCATTATCGAGCAGCAGCTCCAGCAAAAAAGGGTCGCCCATCTTGCCCTCCCAGCCGGGCGGGCGCTCCAGCAGCACACCCCGCAGCGAGATATCAATGAGTCTACCGTTCCAGCTCGTGTCGGTATTCGAGAGCCTTGCCGGGCCGTCGAACGGCACTCGAGTATAATGCCGCTGCTCTTCAAGTTTCGTGCTGTGTTTCATGGTCTTGGTCCTGGCCGATTAAGGCATTAATAAAATATATATATAATTCAATTACTTATGTATTAATAGGCCGGCTGAATCGGCTTTGGGCCCTTATCCCTGTGCTGTTAATTATATGCAAATAACTTACCAACTGGTTTGGGGCATCGTGCTGGCCATGCTGCTCGGCTGGCTGTGGCTACGCTTCTTGCGGGCCTGCGAGGCCGCCAATCAGGCGGACTGGGGAGGCCGCTGGTTGAATCGTCTGGACGGTTTGAACCGCCTGTTTTGCCGTCATTTTCACCGCCTGCACTATACACCTGTCCCCTTGCCTCCGCAGGGTGGCGCCTTGGTCGCGTCGAACCATGTCTCCGGCCTTGATCCCCTGCTGCTCATCGCCGCGGCGCGGCGGCCGCTTCGTTTTATTATCGCCCAGGAAGAATATCAGCGTTTCGGACTCAACTGGCTGTATCGAGCTATTGGCTGTATTCCGGTAGAGCGCGATCGGCAACCCGAGCTGGCATTGCGACAGGCCTTGCGTGCCTTGCAGAAGGGCGAAGTGGTGGCCATATTCCCGCACGGAAGAATCCATCTGGACAGCGATCCCCCGCGCAAATTAAAGGGTGGGGTGGCCAGTCTCGCCCAACTGACGGGCAGCCCGGTATACCCTGTGCGCCTGGAAGGAATACGCGGTCAGGGTCACGTGTTCAAGGCAGTGGTGCAACGCAGCCACGCCCGGCTGACTGCTTATCCCGCGTTATTCTGCACCGATTATGAAGCTTGTCTCACCGAGCTCGCGGGGATCCTGGAGGGCAGGTCAAGGCTATAAAATTTGCGGGCTGTGTCAACCTTTGTGCCGAGGGTGCGTTATAGATGATAGTGATCACAAAGGAGCCAAGCATGAAGACACAAATTGTAGTAAGTGGTTTATTGACCCTGCTCGCGGTGACCCCCGTGTGGGCAGGGGAGAGTAATCATTCACAACGGGCGGAACGGCTGGAGCATCACGGTGAGCGTATCAACCAGCGGCTCGATGCTCGCGGCGCGGCGATCAATATGCATCTCGACACCAAGGCCGCCAGGGCGCGCGCCAGTGGCAAGTACAGGTTGGCCGACCACTTGGACGCCCAAGGTAATCGCATCGAGCGGCATCTGGACCTGAAGGGTGACCGCATAGAAAGGCGTTTTCATCGCAAGGCGGAGCGCATAGAACACCGTAGGCATCACAGGCATCACGGCTAATTTCCGAAAGATGGCCTTGTTCGCTGCAAGTATGAATAATAAAGCCATCCTACTGGGGGAAAATATTCTGGACACGACACGGGAGCTGGAACAGTTCTTGGCGGGGGTCGAGCGGCGCGCCTTCCGCATGGCGCAACTTGCCACCGGCAACAAGGATGACGCCCTGGATCTGGTGCAGGACGCCATGCTCAAACTGGCCCAGCGTTATGCCACACGTGATGCCCAGGAGTGGGGGCCGCTGTTTTATCAAATCCTGCAGAGTGGCATACGCGATGGATACCGCCGCAGCCGGGTGCGCAACCGCTGGCGGGTATGGTTCGGCGCGGACGAAGAGGAGGGTGACCCTCTGCGGAACCTGCCGGATACCGGGAGCCCCGGGCCGGACCGGCGGGTGGTCAATGGCCAGGCCATGGATGCCTTGGAGTCCGCGCTGCAACGGTTACCGCTGCGTCAACAACAGGTCTTTCTACTGCGCGTATGGGAAGGGTTGGATATCGCTCAAACGGCGCGCGCGATGGGCTGTACGCAAGGCAGCGTCAAAACGCATTATTCGCGTGCGGTGCACACCCTGCGCACACTGATGGAGGAGCATCGTGTATGAATAGCGACAATGAATTTCTTGAAGCAGCGAAGTCCACACTGGACGCCGGCGCCCGCAATCTCGATGCGCACATCCTGGCGCGGCTGCACGCAGCACGCAGCCGCGCGCTCGATGCCGCGGAACGGCGCCGGGCGTGGTTTGTCTCTCCGTGGTTTGTCCCCGGCGCGGCTGTCAGTACGGCCTTGGTGATGGCCGTAGCCGGTCTTTTATGGTTGTCTTCCCCGACTGACGAACTCACCGTCACAGGGGAGGACAGCGACCTGATCGCCGCCGATGAAAATCTGGATATCTACAGCGACTTTGAATTTTACCGCTGGCTGGCCGATGACAATGACGCGGCCTGAACCGGTTATAAATCGCTCGTTACGGATGCTGTTATACGCGGCGGTCTTCTCAAGCATGGCGCCCTCTTTCTCAACCGTGCAGGCCCAACCGGCCGCACTTGGGTCCTCGGAGCAGAAACTGTCCGACCACATCCGCCCGGCCCTGTACTACGATTATTTGCGGGTAGATGACGAGCCACTCTACGAAAAAAAACACTGGAAGGATCTGACTCCGCAACAGCGCGAACGAATCCGCGAGCGCTACCGCCGCTTCCAGGAACTGCCGCCGGATGTGCAGGCACGGATACGCAAGCGTTACGAGTGGTTCAAAAATTTACCGCCCATGGAGCGTCGGGAGCTGCGCGAAAAATGGCAGAGTATGACGTCGGAGGAACGTAAGCATTTTCGCAAGGAACTCAAGGAGCGGCGTAAGCGTGATAAGCACAACATGTTTGAGTGAAGGAAGTTTTGATCGCTCCATGTACCGCCAAGACGCCAAGAACGCCAAGACTTTCTTACAATTCAAAAATTTTTCTTGGTGATCCTGGCGGTTGGCGATATATTTTTCAGAGCTCCCTTGAAATTGGATTGTCCGCCCCTATCTATGTCTTGGTTGCATTCGATAAACCTTACAAGGAGACATAGATATGGTGAACATCACTCAACTGAAACCCTTTAGCGACCCGTTCGACAATCTGTTTGACGCCTTATGGCGTCCGCTGTTGATAGAAAGACCCAGACAGGCCGGCGCCCAGATCAGAATAGACGTCACGGAAACGAAAGACGCCTATACCGTTCAGGCGGAACTGCCCGGAGTAAAGCGGGACGATATTCAAGTCAATATCGCAGATAACCAGGTCTCTATTAGCGCCGAGGTGGGCAAGCAACGCGAGCTGAAAGCAGATGAAAAGGTGATCGGCAGCGAGCGCTACTACGGCAACCTGTATCGCAGCTTCACCTTCGCGCAGGACGTGGACGAGGCCGCCGCACAGGCGCGTTACAGTGACGGAGTACTGGAACTGACGTTGCCTAAAAAGGCCGTGACCAAGGCAAAGAAACTGACGATTCAATAGCTGCGGATGTGACCAGCAGGTTGTTGAAAAAGCCCTTCCATGGGCTTTTTCAACTCGGCCGCTCCTGCGCATCCCTGCGCCCGCGGCATTGGGGCTTCCTGCCCGGCACAAAGCAAAAAATTTGATTTTTGCTTTGCTCCATTTTCCAAGCACCTGCACCCGTGCTTGAAAAATGGCGGCACATCCATATACCGCACACAAGCTGTTGAAAATGAGATTTTCAACAGCTTGCTAAAGGGCGCAGAGGAGTCCATCTCCTATAAATTAAATGGTTCTCCTTTGCGCCCTCTGCGGTAAACCGTTATCGCCTGCCCAATTGCTGCTTGGCCTGCGCAATGATTCTGTTGTTGCGCGCCACGAGGGTAGGATTGTTCCCGGCCAGTGTGTTTGATTTGGACGCCAGGTTAATGGCCTGATCGAATTGACTCTGCTGCAGGCGTATCCCGGCCAGTCGGCTCCAGACCTCCGGATTGCGCGGCTCCAGACGCAACGCGCGCTCCAGCGCAGCCGCTGCTGCGTCGAGATCGCCGGAGCGTGTCTGTTGTCCGGCGTTGTCGAGCAGCGCCACCACGGCGGAACCCGAACGCGGGGTGGAACTCTCGGCGGCTGCGCGCTCTCCACCGCCGGACTGCGGACGGACGGCCTGAGGAGAGCCCAGAGGCGTGACCTGTACACCGGACTCGGCGTCAGAGGGTTGCTGATCTTCCGGTAGAGCGGGTTCGGCAGTCGCGCCGGTCGTGCGATCCTCTATCGGCGCACTGGCAGACTGCGTGGTCGGAACCAGTGAACACCCCGGCAACGATACCAAACCTAGCAGCAGACTCGCCGTGGCCAGCTTCCACAACTTGTAATAAAAAATACGCAATCTCATCATCACTGAAAAATATTCCTTATAGCGTCAAAAGTATCCTCGATCACTCCGGGGAAATCCCCGCTGCAAGGTGCGTAATCCTGCGGTGCGCTGCCCTTGATAAATGGCAATTCGACCGCCGCCGGACAGCCGGGTTCCAGGCGCATTTGAGTTTGCGGGTCCACGCTCGCCAGCTCCACACCGGCGGGCAGGCTAAGCCGTAAAGGCTCGCTGTTAATAGCCTTCATAATATCACCCCACACCTTGAGTGCTCCACTCGCGCCGCTTAAGCCCGTGGGCTCATTATCATCGCGCCCCAGCCACACCACAATCAGGTGTTTCCCGCTGAAACCTGCAAACCAGCTATCACGCAAGTCATCGGTAGTTCCGGTTTTCCCCGCCAGCTCCAGATCGGGAAGGATTTGCTCAAGCGTCCGCGCGGTGCCGCTGCGCACCACCTCCTGCATGGCGCGCGTGACCAGAAATGCCGAGGCCGGATCT
>JAMDBH010000070.1 GCA_023487615.1 Gammaproteobacteria bacterium | reverse complement strand
GCAGCGTGCAGGGGGTGGTGTCCGCGGGAAGCGGTACAGCGCGATCTCGCCCAGCAGATTCGGCAGCAGCCGCATCCACCAATTGGTGCGGTGCGCCTGATCCACCACGGTGCGCTGCAATATGGTGATGCCCTTTTTTGCGCACAGGCGCTCGAAATCCTTCAGTGTGCAGAGGTGGATATTCGGCGTGTTGTACCACTCGTTGGGAAGGTTGCGCGACACGGGCATGTGACCGCCCCACAGGATCTGCAGGCGGTTCGGCCAGTAGCCGAAGTTGGGAAAGCTCACGATGCCCTCGCGACCGACACGCAGCATCTCATCCAGCAAACGTTCCGGGTAGAGCACCGCCTGCAAGGTCTGCGACAGCACCACATAGTCGAACGAATCGGCGTCGAAATCGGACAGCCCGGCGTCGAGGTCGGTCTGGATCACGTTGACCCCGGATTCGATGCACTTCAGGATTTTGTCTTCGTCTATCTCCAGGCCATAGCCGTTTACCCTGCGGCTGGCATGCAAGTAGGCGAGCAGTGAGCCGTCGCCGCAGCCCAAATCGAGCACGCGACTGTCAGGCGCGATCCACTCGCTGATGATCTCGAGATCGGGACGTAAGACCATCAGGCGCCGACCTCTTTGGCGATCCGGTCGAGATAGGCATGCAGGATCGCCAGATAGCGCGGGTTAGGGATGAGAAAGGCATCGTGTCCCTCTTGCGAGGTGATCTCGGCATAGCTCACGTCGAGATCATTATCCTGCAAGGAGTGCACGATCTCGTGCGAGCGCGCGGGCGGGAAGCGCCAGTCGCTGGTGAACGCAAGCACCAGAAAACGCGCCGTCGCCCGTTTAAGCGCCGCCGAGAGGCTATGATCGAATTCCGCGGCGGGATCAAAGTAATCGAGAGCCTTGGTCATCAGCAGATAGGTGTTGGCGTCGAAGCGCTCGACAAATGACTGCCCCTGGTAGCGCAGATAGCTCTCGACCTGGAACTCCACGTCGAAGCCGAAGTTGAGTTTGCCCTCGCGCAGCTCGCGCCCGAATTTGGCGCGCATCGCATCATCGGAGAGATAGGTGATATGACCCAGCATGCGGGCGAGCATCAGCCCGCGGCGCGGCACGACGTCGTGTTCATAGTAATGCCCCGCGTGAAAGTCGGGATCGGACATGATGGCTTGGCGCGCGATCTCGTTGAAGGCGATATTTTGGGCGGACAGTTTGGGCGCCGCGGCAATCACAATCGCATGACGCAGGCCGTCGGGATAATCCATCGCCCACTGCAAGCTCTGCATGCCGCCCAAACTGCCACCGATCACGGCGGCCCATTGGGTGATGCCGAGCGCTTCACCCAAGCGCGCTTGGCTGTGCACCCAGTCGCGCACCGTGATGATGGGGAAGTCCGGGCCGTAAGGCTTGCCGGTGGCCGGATTAACGGTGGTCGGGCCGGTGGAGCCCTTGCAGCCACCGAGATTATTGGGAGAGACTACAAAGAAGCGGCGCGTGTCGAAGGGTTTCCCCGGGCCGATGCAACTGTCCCACCAGCCCGGTTTTTTGTCCGCCATGCTGTGGTAGCCTGCCGCATGGTGATCGCCTGAGAGCGCGTGGCAGATGAGAATCGCGTTGTTGCGCGAGGCGTTCAGCTCGCCGTAGGTCTCATAGATCAGTTCGTAGTTGTCCAGCGTGCGCCCGCAGTCGAGCGCCAGCGGTTCATCAAAGCGCAGCGTTTTCGGCGTGACCAGTCCGGCCGAATCGGCCGGAATCGTAATAGGCATCTCAGCGTAACGGTCTATTGTCCAAGTGGCCGCTCAGTCTAATGACTACTGCATAACAGCGCAACAGGCGTGGAAATACGCCTTGACCTGCTGCCCGTAACATAAGACAGTACGCCCGAGCACTGTTATGAATCAAACTGAAAAAATTTATGATGTAGCCATCGCCGGCGGCGGCATCGTCGGGGCGACGCTGGCCTGCGCGCTGAGTGGCGGCGGTATGCGTGTGGCGGTGATCGAGGCCAAACAGCCCGAGGCCTCTACTGAGCAGATAGACCCTCGCGTCAGCGCCATCAGCCGCGGCTCGGTGCGTATTCTTGAGTCGCTGGGCGTGTGGCGGGCCATGACCGCGCGGCGCGTGAGCCCGTTCCGCGAGATGCAGGTATGGGATGCCAGCGGCTCTGGCAACATTCACTTCGACAGTGCCGATATCGGCATGGATACGCTGGGTTATATCGTCGAAAACGGTGTAATTCTGGAGGCGCTATGGGAGAAGCTGCACAATTCCACGGCAATAGATATGTACTGTCCCGCGCGGATCACCACCGCAACCTGGCAGCGGGAGCGCGTCACGCTGACGCTTGATGACGGGCGGCGGCTCGATGCCAAGCTGCTTGTCGGCGCAGACGGGGCGGATTCGACGGTACGGCGTCTTGCGGACATCACGACGCGCGGCTGGGATTACCATCAAACCGCCCTGGTGGCGACGGTGAGCACGTCGCACCCCCATCACGAGACCGCCTGGCAGCGCTTTTTGCCGGGCGGCCCGCTGGCCTTTCTGCCGCTTGCCTGCGGCTCATCGTCCATTGTCTGGACGCTTCCCACCGAGCAGGCCGAACGCTTGCTCACTCTGAGTGACGACGCCTTTGTACATGAATTGCAGGAGGCGCTGGGTGTTCCGCCGCACAGGGATGTGCTAGTGTCGTGGGAGGCAGGATGCCGGGAGCGACCGCCCGTGCACGGTTATCAGGGCTTGGGGCTGGGTAAGATACTCGAGGCCGGGCCTCGGCTCGGTTTTCCGCTCCGGCTCATCCATGCCGACCAGTATGTCAACGAGCGCCTCGCGCTCATCGGCGACGCCGCCCACACCATTCATCCGCTCGCGGGCCAAGGCGTCAATCTGGGTATCAGCGACGCGGCGGCGCTGGCCGAGGTGTTGGGCGAGGCCCGCTCTCAAGGCAAAGACATCGGCGCGCTCAGGGTGTTGCGCCGCTATGAGCGCTGGCGTAAGGGTGATAATCTCATCATGATCGCGGCGTTGGAGGGGATTAAACGACTGTTTGCGACCAACCTGCCCCCGCTGCGCTGGGCGCGCAACCGGGGGCTTGCCCTCACGGACCGCGCCTGGCCTGTAAAGAATATGATCATGCGCCACGCTATGGGCTTGGCGGGGGATTTGCCCGAGCGGGCGCGGAGCGGTCCCGAATGAGACGATATTCTGATGGCCTGCTTTGTGCAGGATAAGGCTATCGCGGTATACTGGAAAAATGCGAAAGTGGCGAAATCGGTAGACGCGCTGGTTTTAGGTGCCAGTGGGGCAACCCGTGAGAGTTCGAGTCTCTCCTTTCGCACACTGACACCTTAAAAAATTGACGACTAATGAGGTAGCAAGCGATGCACGTTTCAGTTGAAGCCACAAAGGGTCTTGAGCGTTCTATCACGGTCGAGGTGCCCGAAGAACATATCGCGCAAGAGGTCCAGAAGCGCCTCAAGTCGCTGGCTGGCCGGGTCAAGCTGGACGGTTTTCGCCCCGGCAAGGTGCCGCTGCAGGTGGTCGAGCAGCGTTTCAAGGGTCAGGTGCGCGAGGAGGTGGTGCGGGATACCCTCCGCAGCAGCTTCCAGGAGGCCGTTGCCAAGGAAAACCTGCGTCCGGCGGGCGGCACCGAGATCAAGAGCGTTGCAGAGCAACCCGGCCAGGGTCTGAGCTATAAGGCCACCTTCGAGGTCTACCCTGAGATCAAGCTCGCTTCCTTCGAAGGGTTCAAGGTCACCAAGCCCGAGGCGGCGATTACCGAGCAGGACGTGGACAAGATGCTCGAGACCCTGCGCAAGCAGCGTCAGGGTTGGCAGCCCGCCGATCGGGAGGCGCGTGACGGAGACCAGCTACAGATCAGCTTCACGCTGCTGAACGAGGAAGGCGAGCAGGTCGGCCCCGACAGCCAGACCAGCGTGGTGCTCGGCGCCAGCATACTGGGCAAGGACATCGAAGCAAAGCTGCTGGGCCTGAAAGCAGGGTCTGAGGTTGTTATAGAGAAAACCGCTCCCGCTAATCATCCCGACCCGGCGCGCGCCAACAAAACGGAGCGCTATCGCATCAAGCTGATCTCGCTGTTTGAGCCGGTCCTGCCGGAATTAGATGAGGCCTTTATCCGCGACTTCGGCATAGAGTCTGGTTCGCTCGACGAATTGCGTGTCGAGGTGCGAGCCAACATGCAGCGCGAACTGATTCAGGCCGTCAAAGATAAAATAAAACAGCAGGTGATAGACTGGCTCTATGAGGCCCACCCGATTGAGATCCCCAAGGCCCTGATTGAGAACGAGGCGACCACTCTGCTCAATAGCGAACGCAATAAACGCGGTCTTCCGCCCGCTGCGGCAGAAGATATCGCCGCACAACGCGCAGCCTACGAATCCCAAGCCAGGCACAGGGTGGCCTTGGGTCTGCTGCTCGCCGAGATCATCAAGAACAACGGTATCAAGGTGGACCCCGCCCGGGTGCGCGCCAGTATCGAGGCCGTCGCGGCGACCTACGAAGATCCCCAGGAGGTCATACAATGGTATTATGGTACACCGCAGCGCTTAAATCAGATCGAGTCGCTGGTGCTGGAGGATCAGGTTGTGGAATGGCTGCTCAAGCACGCCGAGGTGGCCACGGTCGCCTCCAGCTTTGATGCAATTATCCACCCTGAACTGCCGGCGAGCGGCACTCTCTAAATGCTAAAGGACGCAAAACGATGACCGATACCAGGAATATGGGAGGCGCCGTCAACACAACCAGTCTCAATCTGGTGCCCATGGTGGTGGAGCAATCCGCCCGTGGCGAGCGTGCCTACGACATCTATTCCCGCTTGCTCAAAGAGCGGGTGATCTTCATCGTGGGCCAGGTTGAAGACCACATGGCCAATCTGATCGTCGCCCAGCTCCTGTTTCTCGAGTCGGAGAACCCGGATAAGGACATTCACCTTTATATAAATTCACCGGGAGGCTCGGTGAGCGCCGGCATGGCGATCTACGACACCATGCAATTCATCAAGCCCGATGTCAGCACCATGTGCATCGGGCAGGCCGCCAGCATGGGCGCCTTGCTGCTTACGGGCGGCACGGCGGGCAAGCGCTATTGCCTGCCGCACTCCCGGATCATGATTCATCAACCGCTGGGAGGCTTTCAGGGCCAAGCTACGGATATTGACATCCATGCCCGTGAGATATTATTAGTAAGAGAACGCCTCAACAGGATTCTGGCGAAGCACACCGGTCAGACGATAGAACGGATACGCGTAGACACCGACCGCGATAATTTCATGACCGCGGAGGGCGCCAAGGAGTATGGCCTGATTGATGCGGTATTGACGGAACGGCAGGTCAAAAGCGCATAGCAGGGTTGTGCGCCGGGTAGCAATTTAATATTAGGCGAAGACGAAACAGCTATGATAGACGACAAGCACAGCGGCGGTGAAGGCAGCGACAAGCTGCTGTATTGCTCATTCTGCGGCAAGAGTCAGCATGAGGTCCGTAAGCTCATCGCCGGTCCGTCGGTGTTTGTCTGCGACGAGTGCGTCGAGCTTTGCAACGACATCATCCGTGAAGAGGTGCAGGAAAAGTTTGCCGCCAATCGCGGCAACAAGCTGCCCACGCCTCATGAGATCAAACAGATACTGGACGAGTACGTCATCGGCCAGACCCGAGCCAAGAAAATTCTCGCGGTGGCGGTGTACAACCACTACAAACGCCTGGAATCCGCGCAAAAGAAAGACGACATCGAGATTTCCAAGAGCAATATCCTGCTGATCGGTCCCACCGGTTCGGGCAAGACCCTGCTCGCCGAGACCCTCGCACGCCTGCTCAACGTGCCCTTCACCATCGCCGACGCCACCACGTTGACCGAGGCGGGCTATGTCGGCGAAGACGTGGAAAACATCA
>JAMDBH010000167.1 GCA_023487615.1 Gammaproteobacteria bacterium | reverse complement strand
GAAAATCTCCCAAGTGAGATCCTCGGCCCTGCCGTCCACTTTTTCCAGCGCTTGATAGATGGGCACGGTGCCGATGGGCACGGGGGAATTTCTAATGATCCACTCGCGCGTCTCATGAATATTTTTGCCGGTGGACAAATCCATCACCGTATCGCCGCCCCAGCGCGTGGACCAGACCATTTTTTCCACTTCTTCTTCGATACTGGAGCTGACCGCGGAGTTGCCGATGTTGGCGTTGATCTTGACCAGAAAATTTCTGCCGATGATCATCGGCTCCAGTTCCGGGTGATTGATGTTGGCGGGGATGATGGCGCGCCCGCGCGCGACTTCGTCGCGCACGAATTCCGGCGTAATGCGCTGTGGAATGTTTGCGCCGAATGATTCACCCGGATGCTGACTGAGGGCCTGCTCGCGCGCAAGCTCCAGGCGCTGGTTTTCCCGTATGGCGATGTATTCCATCTCGGGCGTGATAACGCCTTGACGCGCGTAATGCATCTGCGTGACGCTCATGCCCGGCTTGGCGCGGCGCGGCTTGCGGATATGCGCGAAACGCAGGTGGGCGAGTTTGGGGTTGCGCGCCCTCTCTCGCCCATAGTGCGAGCTTATCTCCGGCAGCACCTCGGTATCGTTGCGCTGCGTGATCCATGCCTCACGCGACGCGGGCAGGCCGTGGCACAGATCAATCAACGCGTCCGGATCGGTGTACGGGCCGGAGGTATCGTACAGATACACCGGCGGATTGGACTCGGCGCCGAAACTCACGGGCGTGGGCGCGAGCGTCACCTCGCGCATAGGCACGCGGATGTCGGCCCGGCTACCGGGTATGTACACTTTGCGCGAATTCGGAAACGGCTGGGTGACCGCTTTGTCCAATGTGACGGTCTTGCTTAAGATTTTTTCAGGCGCTGCGCTCATAACTCACCTCGATAGGCGCAGGACAGGCCGGCGACGCCGCTTTCCTACGCCGGGACAAACCGGATCAGGTTCAAAGGGTTACGGCCCCTCTAAAAATGCGTCTTTTGCTTCAATACGGCGTTGCAGCTTGTCTGCGCTGCTCACATACTGGCGTGTATGCTACGCTGCTCGACTTCGCTGCGCCTTGTCTTGAAGCAAAATCCACTATTTTTAGGAGGAGGCCTTATTTCTCAGCCCCGCGCTTTGATCGGATTTCGAGGCGGGGGCACCCCTAGCTGCACTGCCCACCGTAGCTTATAGTACATGCATTTGCAATAGCTTAGGCTTGCGTCGCGCGCGCAAAGCCCGTACCCTTTTGCGTTGCGATTTTTGGATCCTGAATAGGTAGCAACGATGAATATGGAACAGGCCCGCTTTAACATGATCGAGCAGCAGATCCGTACCTGGGAGGTGCTCGATCCCGCCGTGCTGGATTTATTGGGCCGCATCCCGCGCGAGGATTTCGTGCCGATGAAATACCGCAACCTGGCCTTTGCGGATCTTAATATCCCCTTGGGGCACGGACAGGTCATGATGGCGCCCAAGGTCGAAGGCCGGTTGATTCAGGCGCTCGGCATCAAGCCGGATGACGCCGTTCTCGAGGTGGGCACCGGCAGTGGTTACCTCACCGCGCTTCTCGCTAGCCTGGCCAAGCATGTCTACAGCGTGGATATCTTCCCGGAGTTCAAGACGCAGACCCAGCAAAAACTCGCCGCGCTGGGGCTCTCCAACGTCACTATTGAGACAGGAGACGCCGCGCTGGGGTGGGATCGACATGGCCCTTATGACGTCATCGTCATCACCGGCTCTTTCCCCCTCTATCCCGAACATTATCAGCGTAGCCTGCGCGTCAACGGGCGGATGTTTGTGATTGCCGGCCTTGCTCCCGCGATGGAGGCCCTGCTCGTCACCCGGGTAGGTGAGGCGGACTGGATGCAGGAGAGCCTGTTCGAGACCGACATCCCAGCGTTGATTAACGCACCGCAGCCTCAGCCCTTCGTGTTTTAAGGCATCTCTGATTTATTCGTGCTGAACCGCCAAGACGCCAAGAACGCCAAAATTTTCCCTTACAATTCAAGCTTTTTTTCTTGGTTGATCTTGGCGCCTTGGCGGTTGCAATAATTTAGGGAAACTCTGAAAAATCCATCCATGGATTTTTCAGAGAAGAAAAGCAAAAATGCGATTTTTGCTTTTCTTCATTTTTCAAACACTTACGTGTTTGAAAAAATGGCGGCACATCCCTGTACCGCAGAAATCTCTGAATAAATCAGAGATTCCTTAAGATGCTTCTTAGTCACCTCTGTGAACCCCTTAAAGACACGCTAGGAGACTGTTGCAAACCGACCGTCCGGTCTGTAGACTTTATACTGTCTTTTATTGGTATTAAGGCTATTTCATGTCGCCCCATTCACCCCCGGACCATTCCATAGACGCACCCATCGCTCTTGGCGCGGCAGACGCCACACAGCGCATCTTGGCCACCGCTGAACGGCTATTCGCCGAGTTGGGTTTTGACGCCGTTTCCATGAACATGATCGCCGAACAGGCCGGCGTGAGCAAAGGCAATATCTTCCATCACTTCGCATCCAAGGATGCCCTCTATCTTACGGTATTGAAATCGGCGTGCGCCGAATCCACCCGCTTGATGGACGACTTGGGGAACATCAACGGCAGCCTGGCTGACCGGCTCGTGCATTTTACCCAGGCACATCTCGCCCACCTAAAGAAGCATCATCACATTGCAACGCTGATACAGCGTGAGATGTTCGAGGACGGCCCGCGTCGCGGCAAGGTCCTGGCCGAGCGGGTATGCAGTGAAAATTTTACCCGCCTGGTGGACATGCTGCGCGACGGCCGGGCGCGAGGTGAGTTGAGTAAGGATTGCGATCCGGCCATCATTGCCCATCTGCTGGTGAGCGCGAACATCTTTTTCATGCAGGCCCGCGACATGCTGCGCCACTCGCCCGACCTGGATTTCGCGGAGGACCCGGCGCGTTACAGCCGCAAGGTCGTCGAGGTCATCCTCAGGGGAGTGCAGGAATCAAAAACGTACTATGAAGAAACAAAGTAAGCGGACATCGCTTACTTTGTTTCTTCATAGTAAAAAACCTGTTTTACTTACCCCCACCCTGTCCCTCCCCCTAGACAGGAGGAGAGCGTAGCGAGGGGGCCGAACGTATAGGAAAGTGTCGTCTTACTAATGAACTTCTTAGTAACTCACCCAAACGAGGGTTTTCATGGATAAAAAAATAATAAAAGCGATAGCAGCCGGCTTCGTGCTCAGTCTGGCAGTCGGCGCCTGCACCGATGCGGGGGGACAGAAGGGCGCTACGCCGGGCAAGGACACCAAGCCGCAAGGCCCTATGGGGATGCCGGTCGAGGCGGTGGCGGTCGAGACCGGGACCGTCACGCGCGACATCACGGCCGTAGGATCACTGCGCGCCAATGAATCGGTGATCATCCGCTCGGAAATCGCAGGACGGATTCAGGCGATTCACTTTTCCGAAGGCGAGAGCGTCACGCAAGGCGCCGAATTGGTAACGCTTGACGCGACCGAATTTCGAGCGCAACTCGCCGAGACGACCGCCACGGTAAAACTCAATGAGCTTAATTTCCGGCGCGCGCAGGAGTTGCAGACCAAAAATCTGCTGAGCCGCCAGAGCTACGATGAGGCGCAGGCAAAGCTGGCGGAGTCGCGAGCCCAGCAAAACGTCGATGAGGCGCGCCTCGCCAAGACCAAACTATTCGCTCCGTTTGCAGGTGTGCTGGGGTTGCGACAGGTGAGTCCCGGCGATTATATCAAAGAGGGACAAGATATCGTCAATCTCGAAGACATTGGTTCATTGAAGCTGGATTTCCGTGTCCCGGAGACGTACCTCGCCGAGATCAAGCTCGATCAAGAGGTCAACATAGAAGTAGATGCGTATCCCGGCAGGACATTCAGCGGCAAGGTCTACGCCATAGATCCGCGCATAGATGAGCAGACGCGCACCGTGCTGCTGCGTGCTCAAATCCCCAATACCGATCTGCTGTTGCGCCCCGGCATGTTCGCGCGCGTGAATCTGGTGCTCGAACGGCGCACCGCGGCGCTGCTGATCCCTGAAGAGGCGCTGGTGTCTAAGGGTGACGAGCAATTTGCGTATCGTATTGTCGAAGGCAAGGCGTTACAAAGCAAGGTCAAGACCGGCCAGCGCCGCAACGGCAAGGTGGAGGTTTTGGAAGGGCTTAGCTCCAACGATACCGTCGTCACCGCCGGACAGACCAAGCTTCACGACGGGGCAATGGTCATGATAGTCAACCCGGCTAATAAAAGCGCAGCGCCCAAAGGTTAGCCCGATGGTGCTCTCCGATCTTTCTATCCGCCGCCCGGTGCTCGCCACCGTGATGAGTCTGATGCTGATCCTGATCGGCATCATTTCCTACCAGCGCCTCTCGGTGCGCGAATATCCGAATATCGACGCGCCGGTGGTGTCGGTGCGCACCGTGTACACCGGCGCGAGCGCGGAGATCATCGAGAGTCAGGTGACGCGCCCGCTGGAGGATTCACTGGCGGGCATCGAGGGCATCAAGACCATCAAATCGGTGAGCCGCGAAGAGGTGAGCCAGATCACCGTGGAGTTTATACTCTCGCGCGACCCGGATAACGCCGCCAGTGACGTGCGCGACCGTGTATCCAGAGTGCGCGGGCGGCTGCCAGACGACGTGGATGAGCCGGTGATCGCTAAGGTAGAGGCCGACGCCCAGGCCATCCTGTGGCTCGCCTTCTCCAGCGATAGACACAACGCGCTTGAGATCACCGATTACGCGGATCGAGTGGTGCAAGACCGTCTGCAGACCCTGCCCGGCGTGGCGAGCGTGATCATCGGCGGAGAACGGCGCTATGCGATGCGCATCTGGCTGGACCGCGACCGCCTCGCAGCGTATCAACTGACGCCGCAGGATGTAGAAGGCGCGCTGCGCAATCAAAATCTCGAAATCCCGTCCGGGCGCATCGAGAGCAGGAATCGAGAGTTCACCGTGCTCACGCAGACCGACTTACAAACGCCGGAACAATTCAACCGTCTCATCATCCGCGAGGTGAACGGGTATCCGATACGCCTCTCCGACGTCGGCCGGGCCGAGATTGACGCCGCCGACGAGCGTAACGCGGTACGCGTGAACGGTAACCCTGCAGTGGGACTGGGCGTTGTCAAGCAATCCACCGCCAATACGCTCTCCGTCGCCCAGGCCGTTAAAAGTGAATTGCCCAAGATCATTGCGGCACTACCGGAAGGCATGAAGCTCAAGGTCGCCTTCGATCAGTCTCTGTTCATTGAGGAATCTATCTCCGCGGTATTCAAGGCCATGGGTGAGGCGCTCATCCTGGTCGTGGTGGTGATCTTTCTGTTTCTGCGCACGCTGCGCGCCACTCTCATTCCATTCGTCACTATTCCGGTCTCTCTGATCGGGGCCTTTATCTTTCTTTATGCGATGGGATTCTCTATCAATGTCCTTACCCTGCTGGGTCTGGTATTGGCCATCGGGCTGGTGGTGGATGACGCCATCGTGATGCTGGAAAACATCCAGCGCCGCATCGAGCATGGCATGAATGCGCTGCAGGCCGCGTTCGAGGGCAGCAAGGAGATCGCCTTTGCGGTGATCGCCATGACACTCACCCTCACTGCGGTATTCGTGCCCCTCGCCTTCATGACCGGCAATACCGGCCGCTTGTTTACCGAGTTCGCGCTCACCGTGGCGAGCGCGGTGCTGGTGTCCGGCTTCGTCGCACTGACGCTGACACCGATGATGTGCTCAAAAATTCTACGTCCTCAAAAAACTCACGGCCGCGTGTACCGGATCAGTGAGCAGTGGCTGCTGGGCCTCAACAATGGTTATCGCCGGCTGCTCACGGCCGCACTGAACAAACGCTGGTGGATTATCCTACTGGGCGGCATTGTTGCGGGTATTAGCGTCCCTTTATTCACAGGCATCAGCATCCCTGCTCCCAAAGGTAATAGCGTCCCGATGCTCACGGGACTAAAATCGGAACTCGCCCCGCTGGAAGACCGCGGCCTGCTGATCGGCATCATGATCGCGCCCGAGGGCGCGACCATGAGCTACACCGACCGCTACGCGCGGCAGGTGGAAGACTTTTACTCCCAGGTGCCCGAGATCTTCAACTATTTCATGGTGGTCGCACCGGGCCTGGAGCGGCCCAATCCCGTCACCTTTGCACTCTCGTTCGTCAATCTCACACCTTGGGAACAACGGAGTCGCAGTGCGCAGGAGATCGCGGCGGCGCTCGGACCGAAGATGTTCATGCTGCCTGGCGTGCTGGCCTTCCCTATCAGTCCGCCCTCGCTCGGCCAGAGCTTCCGCAATCCACCGGTGCAGTTCGTGGTGCAGGGCAACTCTTATGCGGACTTGCAAACCATGGTGGACGCCCTCCTCGCCAAGGCCTCCAGGTTTCCGGGGCTGGTCAACGTGGACAGTGACCTCAAGCTCAACAAACCGCAGCTCAAGGTGTTGCTGGACCGCGACAAGGCCGCCAGCGTGGGGGTCGAGGTGGGCCAGGTGGGCCGCACGCTGGAAACATTGTTAGGCGGACGGCAGGTGACGCGTTTCAAGCGTGAGGGCGAACAGTACGACGTGATCGTCAAGCTCAGGGACGAAGAACGCACCAATCCGAATGATCTCTCCTCCATCTTTGTGCGCGGTAATGACGGTCAGTTGATTCAACTGGCGAATCTGGTGCGCATAAAAGAAACCGTTGCGCCGAAGGAACTCAACCATTTCGACCGGCTGCGCTCCGCCACGATTTCCGCGAACCTTGCCCCGGGTTATTCACTGGGACAGGCGCTGGAGTTTATGGAAGGCGCCGCCAAGGAAGTGCTCACCACCGGCGCGAAGACCTCGCTGGACGGTCAATCGCGCGAGTTTAAGGAATCGGGCGCCGCCTTGTACCTGACGTTTGTGCTGGCGCTGATCTTTATCTATTTAGTGCTGGCGGCGCAGTTCGAGAGTTTCCTTTCGCCGTTCATTATCATGCTCACCGTGCCGCTCGCCATGACGGGTGCTTTATTGTCGCTGAAACTGACCGGCGGCACCCTCAATGTATATAGTCAAATCGGTATGGTCATGCTGATAGGCCTCATTACCAAGCACGGCATTCTTATCGTCGAGTTCGCCAATCAATTACGGGAGCGCGGCTACGATCTGCACGCCGCCGTCATCGAGGCGGCCAAGTCTCCGGTTACGCCCCATACTGATGACCACCGCCGCGATGGTGTTGGGTACGCTGCCGCTGGCGCTGGCCACCGGCGCCGGCGCCGAGAGCCGTCAGCAGATCGGCTGGGTGATCGTGGGGGGGCTTCTGCTCGGCACCTTTCTCACCCTGTTCGTCATCCCTAGCGTTTACACACTGGTATCGCGCGCCCGGAAACAGGTAACATATCCGGCAGAAGCTGTTCAAGGATAACAATCGCCATGCCTAAGCTCATTCAAATATTGTTGCTGATTCCACTCCTTTTTCACGGCGGCGCTTACGCCGAGGACCTGTTTCAGATCTATCAGCTCGCGCAGCAAAGCGACCCGCAACTCAAAGCAGCGCAGGCGTCGCGGTTGGCGACGCTGGAGATCAAACCGCAGAGCCAGGCCCTGTTGTATCCCACCATCAGCGCCAGTGCCAATACGACCGGCAACCGTTTGAACATCACGCAACCCACCTCCGTGGCGGGAGAGACCTATTTCAACAGCAATGGCTACACCTTGAGCCTTACGCAGCCGGTCTACCATCGTGACACCTATGTGCAGTTGCGCCAAGCCGACGCGCGCATCGCTCAGGCCGACTCTCAGTTGGCCGGAGCAGAACAGGATTTAATCATACGTGTGTCCGGCCGCTATTTCGATGTGCTTGCCGCCCAGGATAATCTGGAGTTCGCCCGCGCGGAAAAAAAGGCCATTGCGCGCGAACTGGAGCAGAGTCAGCAGCGGTTTGATGTCGGCCTCGTCGCAATCACCGATGTGCAGGAGGCGCAGGCGCGTTACGATCAGGCGATTGCACAGGAAATCGCCGCTGAAAGGCAGCTCTCTACCAGCCGCGAGCTGCTGCGTGAAATCACCGGCCAGGATCATGCCGCCTTGGCGATGCTCGGAGAGCAGATTCCCTTCCTCACCCCCGAGCCCGCGGATATCGAACAATGGACGCAAACTGCGCTCAAACAGAACCAGCAACTTACCGCCGCCCTATACGCCGCGGAGATCGCCCGCGAGGAAATTGAACTACAGCGTTCAGGCCATTATCCCAGCGTGGATATAGTGGGCGCCCGCGCCTACGCCAAATCGGGCGGCGGACGCTTCGGCGCAAGCGAGATCGATACCGATGCAATCGCCCTGCAACTTAACATACCTATTTATCAAGGAGGCCTGATCACCTCACGCACCCGCGAAGCTGAATACAGGCACAGTCAGGCACGCGAAATCCTGGAGCAGCAGCAGCGCGCCGCCGTGCGCCAGACGCGCGACTCTTATACCGGTGTGGTCGCCAACATCAGCCGCGTCAACGCTCTTAAGCAGGCAGTGACATCCAGCAAGACTGCGTTAGAGGCGACTGAGGCCGGCCTTGAAGTGGGAACACGCACCCAGGTAGACGTGCTCGATGCCCAACGCGAATTATTTCGTGCCGAGCGTGACCATGCCAGGGCGCGTTACGACTATATTATCGAGACGCTACGACTCAAGCAGGCCGCAGGAACCTTGAGCCCCACCGATCTTGAGCAGATCAACGGCTGGCTGAAGTAGCCCTTATGACGGCCACGGCTGCCCTATGCTCCGCCGGCCAGAGTCTGTTGGCCGTGGTGGACACTCAGACCAAGCTCGCGGCTGCGATGCCGCCCACCAAGCGCGACGAGATATTACGTAACACCGCGATACTGCTACAGGCGGCGGGTTTACTCAATCTGCCCGTGCTGATCACCGAGCAGTATCCCAAGGGTCTAGGAAAAACCGAGGCCGCCCTTACCCAACACCTGCCCCCCGCCACTCCCGTCATCGAAAAGACGTGCTTCTCCTGTTGTGGCGCGGCAGATTTCATGGAGGCAGTGCGGCGTAGCCGAAGAAATCAAATCATATTGGCCGGCATGGAGGCGCATGTGTGCGTGTTACAAACCGCGCTGGAATTACAATCAACTAATACGCAGGTATTCGTGGCTGAGGATGCAGTCTGTTCACGCCGCATGAGAAATAAAACCAACGCCCTCGCCCGGCTGCGCAACGCGGGTGTTATCGTCACCAACACAGAATCGCTATTGTTTGAATGGTTACGCGATGCGCGGCACGAGCATTTTAAAACTATCTCAGCTTTGATCCGCTAATCTATTTTAGCCTCAAAATCGAAACCGGGTGAGCCCCACTTTGCGGCCATCCGGCAGAGTAAGAGTGGCCGTGGTGTGACTGGTGAACTCCAGGCTTACATTACCGATTGCTCCAGAGGTGGTAGGCTTTTGGTAAGGACCCATCAGGGTTTGGCCGTTGGCGTACTGGAGCCATTGCCCCTGATACTGAGTGGGCGTAGTCATCTTATCCGCCGAAACATACCAGACCGGATTACCTTGTGCATCATACATATAGCCGCCGATGAACAATCGGTCGCCTTGCAGTTCGATACTAAAGCCACGACCGCTCTCGGTTTCATTCCACCACCAACCGTTCTCGGGCTGAAAGCCGGCCTCTCCAGCACCGAATACGTAATGCTGTATCGGGATCGTACCGCCCGGCCAGGTGAGGGTTCCGTGGCTGGCGTCGCTGAATTGCAAACTCAAGGTCCCTACTGGAGTGGGAGGATTGGGCGCATGATAGCTGCCGGTAAGAGTCTGTCCGCCACTGTAGGCGTACAGATCACCGCTATAACTGGTAATGCCGGCCATCTGACCGCCGGAGACATACCAGGTGGCGCGGCCGGAACTGTCGTAAAGATAACCGCCGAAGAACAGATTGTTACCCTGCACTTCAAGGGTAAAACCACGGCCGCTCTCAGCCTCATTCCACCACCAGCCTGGTTGCGGTAGACCGGAATCACCGAGATAACGCACTAAGGCGAAGTCCGCAGCGTTATCCCATGAGTCGGGACTCTTGATATCAAAAGCCTGACCTACGGCAATGATCTTGCCATCTGGTTGCAGTATCAGGGCATGAGGTACATCAGCAACATTATCATATGGACCCGAGGGAAAAATGTCCGTCATGACTTTACCGGCATTACCGAAGGTCTTATCTAAGCCGCCATCAGTATTGAAGCGCACCAGGACAAAGCGGTCTCCCCCGCAGCCTATGAAGCACAATTCATTCTCAATCGTTCCAGCCATAACAATCTTCCCGTCTGGAAGAATTGTTAGCGCACTCACTACACTCGGCCCTTCGCTGAAAGATACCAAGGCGGCCGTTCCAGAATTACCAAATGAAGTGTCTAAACTCCCGTCGGAATTGAAACGAGTCAACCTGAAACCGTATCCATCCCCAACCAGAATCTTCCCATCTTCCTGGACTGCGAGCGCCCCTGTATAGCCACTCACCGAAGTAATTGCTTTACCTCCCATGCCGAAAGCGGTATCTAAACCCCCATCCTGGTTGTATAGCAGCAAGGTGATGGCGGAAACAGTGCCAGAATCCTCTTTTGTTGCAGCCACGACAATTTTACCGTCCTTCCTCGTCACAATGGCGGCGGGGAAGTTAATCCTGCCAAGATCGGTACTTATCCTGCCGCCACTGCCAAAGCTGGTATCCAGGTTCCCATGGGTGTCGAGGCGGACTAGTACGATGCCATTCACCTGGTATTGCTGGCTGGATGACGTACCCCCCAATATAATTTTGCCATCTGCTTGGACAACCATGCCTATGAAGGAATCTAGATCACTGAAATCAATCCTCACCATACCGGCAGGGCCAAAATCTGGATCCAAACTGCCATCGTGTTTATAGCGAGCGATCACATAATCAGTGTCGAAAACAGAAGAGGTATAGAGACTACTGCTGCCAGCTACCAGGATCTTGCCATCTGCTTGCAAGGCCACTGCGGAAGCATTATCGCTCCGGCCCCAATCCAGTGTCGTCTTACCGCCAACCCCAAAACTGGTATCCAGGCTGCCGTCGGAATTGTAGCGGGCCAGTGCGAAATCAGAGTTGGACGAGTCGGCGCTATAGGTTGTAATGCTACCCACCGTGACGATCTTGCCATCGAGCTGAAGCACTGCGTCACGAGCGATATCATAGGCCCCAAACTCCGTGACCACGATGCCATTGACGCCGAAACTTGGATCAAGATCACCGGCGGCGGCATGGACAAGAGCAGGGCTCAGCAGCCCGAACATCCCTGTCAGTAGGGTAAGTAACATCACTTTCATGAGTGGCATTCCCAGATGGAAAGCATCGTCGTTATTGAAGGGTAATAGAGTGGTTCCGGTACGTCAATGGCCGGGAGTTATTCCCTTAACAGGCAAATAGGGGGCCATAGCCCCCAGCAAATGATCGAGTGCGCCGCGATTCTGTTCGACCAGCGTCCGCGCTTTTTGCCCCGTCTGATAACGCAGATTGGCGTCCTTAAGGAATTTTACTACGATCTCACTCAATTGCCGCGTGGTATGAATCTGAACGGCGGCGCCCGCTTCACACAACTGTTGGGCGATTTCCGCGAAATTAAATGTGTAGGGACCGGTGATGACCGGGACCCCCTGCGCGGCGGGTTCAATGAGATTGTGCCCTCCTGTGGGTACCAAGCTGCCGCCGACAAAGGCCACATCAGAGGCGGCGTAGAATAAATTCAGCTCACCCATGCTGTCGCCGATGACTATCTCGGTACTTGCGTCACAGACACGCTGATCGCTGCGCCGTATAATGCGGTAGCCTGACCTTTCGCACAGCGCGGCGACTTTGGCGAAGCGCTCGGGGTGACGCGGCACGATTACCAGCAGCGCGTGAGGTAGCTCGCTGCGCACTGCTGCGTAGGCATCTAGGACTTGCTGCTCTTCGCCTTCGTGGGTGCTGGCGGCGATCCACACACCGCGCTCGACGCCCCAGGAGCGCCGCAACACTTCAGCCTCTTCCCGCAGGCTCGCAGGCGGCTTCATATCGTATTTGATATTACCGGTGACGTGCACGATCCCGGAGGGGGCATCCAGTTCGATGAAACGCCGCGCATCCGGCTGAGTTTGCGCCGCAATCGCGGAAAGCATGGCCAGCATCTCCGACGCCAGTTTTTTCACATACCGATAGCGCGCCGCGGAACGCTCCGAGAGGCGTCCATTGGCGAGCACCACCGGTATATGTTGCGTGTAGCAGTAATGGATAAGATTGGGCCAAAGTTCGGTCTCCATGATGATGAGCAAGCGCGGGCGCAAGCGCCGCACAAAGCGCCGCACCGCTCCGGGCAGATCATAGGGGAGGTAATAATGGGTAACATCTTGATGCAGCGCGGCCTGCACGCGCTCCGCGCCGGTCGGAGTCATGGTGGTGGCAACGATGCGCCATTCGGGATAACGCGCGCGCAAGGCCTTGACCAGCGGCACTGCGGCCTGGACTTCGCCTACTGAAACGGCGTGCACCCACAGGCAGTCCTCACGCGCCTGCGGTATCCAGCCAAAGCGCTCCGTCCAACGCCGCCAATAGGCGGGGGCGCGCAATCCGCGCCACAGCAGGCGCAGCATCACCAGCGGCGTGAGCATATACAAAAGGAGGGTGTAGATGTACCGCGTCAACGGGAGAGACCTCTTAAAAACGAGCATTTTAGTCCTAGGCAAGCGCATCGCAGGCGAGCAGTGCAGCATACATAGAAGTATGTGAGCAGCGGAGACAAGCTGCAACGGTCGCTCCTGCGCATCCCTCCGCCCGCGGCATTGGTACTTCCTTGTACAGCACAGTATTTAGGAGTAAAAAGTGAAGTTTTTCAGAGGTCCCGGGATTGCAACCACTCCATGTAGGCGCATACACCTTGTTCGATATCCTTGAACGGTTGGGTGTAACCAGCGGCGAGCAGCGCGGACATGTCGGCCTCGGTGAAGCTTTGATAGCGGCCGCGCAGATGATCGGGGAAGGGGATGTATTCGATTATTCCCTTCCCTTCTGCTTTAATGACGGCGCGTGCCACTTCGTTAAAGCTATGACTTTTTCCTGTGCCCAAATTAAAAATTCCGGACTTGCCGCACTGCTGCAGAAACCACAGATTTACCGCTACCGCGTCCCCGACATGAATAAAGTCGCGGCGCTGCTCGCCGTTCGCATAGCCGTCGCTACCTTCGAACAATCTGACCTTGCCGTCATCTAGAATCTGATTACGAAAATGAAATGCGACGCTCGCCATTGCACCCTTGTGCTGTTCACGCGGGCCGTAGACATTAAAATAGCGCAACCCGACGATTTGGCTTTTTGCCGTAGGCAGCACGCGGCGCACGTATTGATCGAACAGAAGCTTCGAGTAGCCATAGACATTGAGCGGGGCTTCATGCTCGCGACTCTCTTTGAAGACCTGACCACTCCCATAAACCGCGGCGCTGGAAGCGTAGATGAAAGGTATCTTGTGCTTCATGCAATAGTGCAGCAGGTGTTTGGAATAGTCGTAGTTGTTGCGCATCATGTAACGACCATCCCACTCTGTGGTTGTAGAGCACGCCCCCTGATGCAGGATGGCCTCGATGGGCGGCATGAATTCCTTTTGCGACTGTATCGCGGACAGGAATTCATCCTTGTCCATATAGTCCTGAATTTCGCAGTCCACCAGATTGACAAACTTCGCGCCGTTCTCCAGATCGTCAATGACGAGAATATCGCTACGTCCCTGCTCGTTCAAACCCTTGACGAGGTTGCTGCCGATAAAGCCAGCGCCGCCGGTGATTACAATCATGCCGTTGATCCTTTGTTATCGGTACGAATGTTTTCGATGATGCGGCTTGTTGAAATGCCTTGTTCATAGCCTAGAATCCGCACCTGGCCACCATGAGCCGTGACACATTGATGGCCCGCAATCTGCTGCGGCCGGTAATCGCCGCCTTTCACTAAAATATCGGGGAGCACACGGCAAATGAGCCGCTCCGGTGTGTCTTCCGAAAAGGGAACGACCCAATCCACGCTTTTCAGCGCCGCCAGCACGCGCATGCGCTGTGCGAGCGGATTGACCGGCCGCTGGGCGTCACCATTGCCCTTCAAGCGCCGAACCGAGGCGTCATCATTCACGGCCACAATCAGGCGATCTCCCAGCCGCTTGGCCTGTTCCAGGTAGCTCACGTGTCCGGCGTGTAAAATATCGAAACAGCCGTTGGTCATCACCACCCGTTCGCCGTGCGCGCGCGCCTCCGCCACCGCCGCCAGCAGTTCATCCTCCGTCAGTAGCGCAGAACTCGCAGCGGCACCCTCCCCCATCGCACTGCGCAACTCATCAGTGCTCACAGTCGCCGCACCGAGCTTGCCCACCACAATGCTGGCGGCCGCATTCGCCAAGGCAGTGGCGGCGGCAAAATCTTCACCTGCCGCCAAGGCGGCCGCCAGCACAGAGACGACGGTATCGCCGGCGCCGGTCACGTCATAGACTTCACGTGCGTGCGCGGGCAGATGCAGGGCCGCGGTCTCTTCACGCAACAAGGTCATGCCGCGTTCGCTGCGGGTAATCAACAGGGCGTGCAGATCGAGACGGCGACGCAGTTGTTCACCCTTGGCAACTAACTCCTGCTCATCGCGGCAATGACCGACGACGGTCTCAAACTCCGCAAGATTGGGCGTAATCAATGTCGCGCCGCGGTAGATGTCAAAATCCGCGCCTTTAGGGTCCACCAACACGCGCTTGCCAGCCTGGCGGGCAAGCTCGATCAATTCACCTACTGCACGCAACGCCCCCTTACCATAATCCGACAATACGACCACGTCGGCTTGCGGCAGTAATATTTTGAATCGCTCCACCAGATTCGCAGGGATATGGTCCGTGAAGCCATCCTCGAAATCCAGGCGGATCAGTTGCTGGTGGCGGCTCAGCACGCGCAACTTGGTGATCGTGGAGTAACCTTGCACTTGTTCAAATGCACAGCTCACGTTGGCGGCCGAGAGCTGGGTTTGCAAAATGTCCGCCGCCTCGTCTTGCCCAGTGAGGCCCAGGATGGTGACCTGTGCCCCCAGTGCGGCAATGTTTAATGCTACGTTACCCGCTCCCCCGGCGCGCTCCACCGCCTGTTCGATGCGCACCACCGGCACCGGCGCCTCGGGCGAGATGCGTGCCGTCGCACCATGCCAGTAACGATCGAGCATGATATCCCCAACCACGAGCACCCGGGCGGCGGTAAAGTCAGGTAGGTGAGTCACGAATCCCTCTGCGTGTCGATTTTAGGGGTTACTCATAAGTCAGTAAATAAAACTACACTTCCCACTACATCACCGCCCCCTATGTAGGGGGCGGGACAGGGTGGGGGTAGGTAAAAAGGGTATTTACTCAGGAGTCACATCATAAGGATTGTAATCTGATTTTGCGACTCCTGAGTAAATCATAGCATAATAGACATACGCGATCCGACGGCTGAAATATCCGACTCAATGGAAAACCTTTTGCAGAATACCCCGTCCCTTGGCTAGCCGTCTTCAATCCAGATTGATGGTCATCAGCCGCGCCCTGCCGCGGCTAGTCAGATTCGGGCGTCGCCGACCGTCCAGCGTGCCGCAGCGCATCCTGATTGCCCATCATCTGCTGCTCGGCGACACGCTGATGCTGACACCCCTCCTCGCCAAGCTGCGCCAAAATTATCCGTCAGCCGAGATCGTGATGACCACACCCAAGGCCACCATGCCTTTGTACGCAAAATCACCCTATGGCGTGCGCGCCCTGCCATTCGATCCGCGCGACGCCGCAACGCTGCCGCCGCTGTTTGCCGAGTCCGGCTTCGATCTCGCCATCGTACCCGGCGACAACCGCCATTCGTGGCTTGCGCTGGCGCTCGGTGCACGCTGGATCGTCGCATTCGCGGGCGACCGACCTGCCTACAAAAGTTGGCCAGTAGACGAACTGATACCCTACCCCAATACCCCCGCCGCCTGGGGCGACATGGTCGCACAACTGGCGCCAGGGCCAGCGCCACAGACCTATGCACCCGGCGACTGGCCTGCGCCACCCTTTAGATCTTTCGACACCCCCACCAGCCCCTATTGTGTGTTGCACGTCGGGGCGAGTACACCGCTCAAGCTGTGGGAACCAGACAAATGGCGCACCCTTGCCAACATGCTCACGCTGCGCGGCCTGCAAGTCATTTGGAGCGGCGGCAAATACGAAGAGCGCATCGTTGCCCAAATAGACCCGGACGGGGATTTTCAATCCTACGCGGGCCGGCTCGATCTGGCTCAGCTTTGGCATCTCGTGCAGGGCGCGCAGCTATTGGTGTCACACGACACGGGCGTGGCGCACCTGGGCCGTCTTATCGGCATACCCACCGTCACCCTGTTCGGACCCGGATCGAGTATCATCTGTGGCGCCGGCGATTTCTGGCGCAACGCACCCTACCACGCGGTCACCATTCCAGACTTCCCATGCCGCGACCAACGCGTCCTGTTCAAGCGCGAAATCGCCTGGGTACGCCGCTGTGGCCGTGGCATAGATAAGTGCGCCGCGCCGCGCTGCATGCAGGCGATAGACACTGCGTTGGTCATGAACGCCATCAATGACCTGCGCCTATCAACCGCTAACGCGTCATAGGTTGGCGAACACAATGAGCCCATCAGGCATCTCACTTAGCGGCCCGTTTCCCGTAAAAGATTTTTTGGCGCCCCGTTATTGGCTGACCTGGATCGGATTGGGGATCCTCTGGTGCATCGCGCAACTTCCTCACCGCTGGCAATTTCAAATCGGAAAACTCATTGGACGGATGATGTATCTGAGCTCCCGGCGGCGCAGACATATCGCTGAAATCAATCTCAAACTGTGCTTCCCCGAACTCGATGAAAATCAGCGCGCGCACTTATTGAAGAACCACTTCGCTTCACTAGGAATGGGCCTGGTGGAAACGGCGATGTCCTGGTGGACGTCCGACGCACGCATGCGCAAGCTGGCGCGCATCGAAGGACTCGAACACCTGGAGGAGGCCCTGCGGTACGGCAAGGGCGTGATCTTGCTCAGCGCCCACTTTACCAATCTGGAAATCGGCACACATTTATTGGCCATCCACACCCGATTCCACGCCATGTACAGGGCGCACAAAAACCCGTTATTCGATGCGGTCATGAAGCGCGCACGCGAGGCGCGTTGTGAAAAGGCCATCTCCAGCGACGACGTGCGCGGCATGCTGAACAGCCTGAAACAGAACATCCCGGTCTGGTACGCCTCTGACCAGAATTATGGACTCAAACACAGTGTGTTTGTACCTTTCTTTGGAACCATGGCGGCCACCAACCCAGCACCGTCGCGACTGGCGCGACTCAGTGGCGCACCGATTGTCCCCTTCATGATTCAAAGGCGCGACAACCGGCACGATTACCTCCTCACCCTGTTACCCGCTATGGAAGGGATGCCCGGCGATGACCTGAAACACGACATGCTGCGCATCAGCCAATTGATCGAAACACAAGTGCGCAAAGCGCCGGAACAATATCTCTGGGTACACCGGCGGTTCAAGGATCGGCCTCCAGGCGAAGATAATTTCTATGAACCTTAAGGAACCGCGTGTGGCTTATCCGGTGACCGTCACCGTTATTACGCTGAATGCCTCACGGCACCTTCGGCAATGTCTGGAGAGTGTACGCTGGGCGGACGAGATCTTGATTGTGGATTCGGGCAGCACGGATGATACGCTGACCATAGCGAGAGAGTTTACCGATCATATCGTGCATCATGATTGGATAGGGTATGGTCCGCAGAAGCAATTTGCCGTCAGCCAAGCGAGGCACGATTGGATACTCAGTATAGATGCCGACGAATCACTTAGTCCCGAGCTTTTTGAAAATATCCGGCACGTTCTGCAAGAGAGGCCGACGTTTAGTGCCTACAATCTGAGACGCTGCAATCAATTTATGGGGCGGTGGCTGAAACACGGTGAGGGTTATCCGGACTTGGTGATGAGGCTGTTTGATCGCCGTCATGCGCGCTGGAGCGATGATGTCATCCACGAGAAGGTTATTCATGACGGTCGCGCAGGAGAATTGGCAGGCGACCTGATGCATAAATCAGAAAATGGCATTGCGGCTTATCTGGAAAAGCAGAATCACTACACCAGCTTGCAAGCAGAGAAGCTGTATGAGCAGGGTGTGCGCACCGGTATCGTACAACTGCTGTTCAGTCCGATGGTGCGTTTCATCAAGTTCTATTTTATTCGCCTCGGTTTTCTTGATGGGCTCCCCGGCCTGGTTCATATCATGACAGGCTGCTTTAATTCTTTCATTAAACATGCAAAGCTGATGGAATTGAACAGGCGCTCAAGAAGATAGCGTTTTATCAGTCAACCGCTCAAAGGCAGCCATTACCTCATGTACACTGATATCTTTTACCTCCAGGCTGGGAGGTTGCAGCAGTTCATATGGCACACCCCAAGGATGCCAGCGCGTTACATCCGATTTACCAAAGAAACACACAATGGGTTTCCCCAAGGCGGCCGCGATGTGCATGACCCCGCCATCACTGCAAATCACTTCATTACAGAGTGACAGCGCGGCAATCAAGTCGCCGAGATCATCAGTCGAGTAAGCGATCACGGGAAGGCCCGCCAACTGAGTCATGATCGCCTGCGCCTTATCGTCATCACCGGGGTGCATGGGGTTGTCGGCGGCGCCGGGTGACCAGAGCAGCACAAAGTTCGCATCGTATTTCTCACGCAGCTTTTTTATCAACTCGATAAATTTTTCCACCGGCCAACGTTGGCTGGGTTTGCGCGCACTGATGTGCACGCCCAATAACATCCTGGCGGCCAACAATCCATGCTGTTTTAATTTCTGCTGCGCCCGCATCACTTTCGACGGGCTGGGGATGAGGTGTGCCGGTGGTGGCGGTGACTGGATGCCCAATGGCGCCAGCAAGCGAAAGATGTCCTCCACTTCATGCATCGCCCTTTCCCTGGAGTATGGAGCTGCGATATCTATGCGCTTAATTCCAGGCCTCCCCTCCTCGGTAAAACCTATAATATGCCTGGGCTTGATCCACGATAATGTTCGTACTACGCGCGGCCAAAACCCAGGGGCCGCTATGATGGCATAATCAAAACGCTCCCTGCGTAATCGCAGCAACAAGCGGAAGCGATCCCAATAGATGGCCGGAATGCTCTTGCCTTGCGGCCTATGCTTAGCCTTGGTGTAGGCAAATACCTCATCAATATCCGGGTTATTTTCGAGAACTGGCAGGTTATAACTGTTAACCAGCGCACAGATGCGGGCATCCGGAAAATGCGCACGCAGAGCGGCGATGAGCGGCGTAGTGCATACAAGATCTCCGATGTTGTCACGCCGCACCACGAGGACCCTGAGTGGAGCATTCAGCGGATACACGTTAACAATCTCTTTACCCGCGCGATATAAGAATGATATTTGAGAAAGTGCTCGCATCCTTTTTTTGCAATGTCAATACGCTCTGCCTCGTGTTCAAGATAATATGTTAGCTTGCCGCGCAGTTCATCAATATCCCGCCAACAAGACAGGTGTGTACCCTCCTCGTAGGCATCATCAATCTCAGCCACCCAGTCTGTCAATAAAAAACCGCCCGCGGCGGGCACTTCAAATAGACGCAGGTTCATTGCCGTGCCTCGGCCAAACCAGTTATGAATATTTAAATTTATCTTTGCAGAGTTAAATATCTCGTTGGTTCTTTTCCCAAAGGCTTCCCGGAAAATCATGTTGTTTTTTAATTTTGACTTACGCCATCCCGGCCCATAGACCCGGATATCAAAATCCTGCAATTGCACCATGATGCTTTCGCGGTAAATGGAGTGAGTCCCTACGAAGATGACATCGGCCAGCGGTTGACGCGACGTCAAGGGGTGGAACAAACCTGAATCAGCGGAGGACGGCAGGTGATATATATTCGTTATTCCCTCAGCGGCATAGCGCGTGACCGATGAGGCGTCGTTTGTGAAATAATATTGATAGGATGGCGCATTGACGAGAGATCGTTGGTGATCGAGTGGATCATCAATCCAATATCCCACGGTGCTCACCCCACCCTTTCCAATACGCAGTATCGTCTCAGGGAACAATTGCACACCCTTTACGCAGAGAAAAATATCAGGGCTGATTCGACTTACAAAATCTAATACCCGCTCATTGACGTAATCCTGATAGTCTTTTTGCTCGTCTCCAAATCGCAATGCACGCGGCAGAATGCGGTGTGATGGCGGCTTGGTGTCGTAATCGAAATAAAATACCTGATGGCCTAGCTGGGCAAGCGCCCGCCCCACGTCCGCTCCGACTTTGGTGCGGCCGATCCGCGTGGGCGCGGCCACCACTATCCGCAATAGATCCATAAAGCCAGGTGTCTTAACGAAACTATCCTGTCGTTAGTTGATCTTCCGCTCCCCGGATAAGGCGCCCAGGGTTGCGCCTACCAACACCCAAAATAACAATGCGCTATCCTGAACAAAGAAATCATCCGTCATGTTTTTTACAATCACCCCCCCTAACATGACAATACATGCCATGGCATACATACCCGCAGGACCACTCTCCGCAACTTTACCTTTTGGAATCCAAACAGCACGTATAATGGCCATTAGCAAGACTACGAAGGCCACCATGCCGGGAATCCCCATCTGTACGCCTTTATTGAGAAACATGTTATGCGCATGCCAGTAGACGTCATTATCATTTAATAAATCAGGGTTACGTAACTTAAAAGCCTCACGCCCGAATCCAGCCCCTACCAAAGGGTGATGATATATGTTTTGCATAGCCCTCTGCCAAATCGGCCAACGTGGGTCGTTGCTAACAAGCTCCTGGTCTGCCCCGACATCGGGAGTCAAGACAACACTCCGCTGGTATATTAAACTCAAGAATAATCCACTCAGCAAAATTAAAATGACTACAGCCAAAAATGTCTTTCTGACATTTGGCAGGCCATTATGGAGACTTAACAACACTAAGGCCAATACAGCCTCACTGTTTAACGCGAGCATCCCGGCACGATTCCCGGTTAAATAAAGTGCTGCTACTTCCATGACTACAGCAAGGTACAGCATGCCGCGCCTGAGCTTATCCTCTTTCGGCATTAAAATAATATAGACGATAATGAAGGGCAGCACTGTTATCAAGTAGGTGCTAAAAACACCCACTCCGCTAAAGCTTCCCTCTTGGATGGGCGTTTGCATCAGATAAGATCTTTGCAGTATTACGTTGATGATGGAGTAAGCGGCCATTACGGTACTGCCCAATATCAACACTGCCAGCATACGCTCTAAGTTCTTAGCGCTACGCACCCATGTGCCTGCGAGCATCAAGGCGATAAATCCGTGACCAATTTCCTTTCTCACCTCTCCCAAAGAGTAGAACGGGTCGAGTGCATAAATGACGGAGCTTAAGGCTAGCGCAGCGTAGATAGCCCAAGGCCACACAAGAGGAAAATAGAATTTTAGGTGATGCCGCCAAGCGGCCCATAGCGTTAACAGGAATAATGAGAAAAATGCGATATGGCGAATAGCAATGGTATGGGGTATGGGTAGGATTAACAAATAAAGCGCCATTAAAATAAAGGCCGCGCAATTAAGTCCGGGGCTAAGTACCCCTATAGGGGAGCGCCATGCCCACCAATGAGTCTGACCGGAGGGGCGCGTCTTTAGATTCATCTAAAGTAATACCAGGATTTAAAATATTTTAGGAAGGTATATAAAAACGCATAAATGCCCGTCACCACGCCTACCCTGCCGTCCTTCCAACCGCCCTTAATAAAATACCATTTCACAAAGGCGAAGTAAGGACTTATTAAAGCTCTTACTAAAGAGGGCCGTATTTTTTTATTACTGCACAACCTAGTGGTATAGATATTTAATTTATTAAACATTTCGTGCAAAGAATAAAACGTATCATGGACTACATGGCCTTCTATGACCTGACTCGATTCGAAACCGATCGGCTTGTCATCCACTGGTGCCCCATTGAAACGCACCCGCCGCTTGTTGAAAAGCCTCACCGGAAAGTCAGGTGAAGAAACCGGATACATGGCGTGGACCGGTTTATTGAGAACCTTCCAATATCGGCTCACACGATAAGCGACCGTTTCATCACTCAACACTTTTTTGACGCTGACTATATTATTTACTGTCTGTTCATCCAGGATCTCGTCACTGTCCATACAGAGCACCCACTCATTTTGGGCCAGCGAAATAGCGAAGTTCATTTGGTCGGAGTGCGTTGTGTAGTTTCTGCTTACCGGCTTGATGCCGTATCCGGATAATATCCCAAGGGTCGCATCGCTGCTGCCCGAGTCCACCACTACAAAGTCATCTGCTACCCTTAATAAAGGCGTTAGGCATTGCTCAAGCAGCCTTGATGAATTATACGTGAGCAGGCAGACTGTCAATTTCTCCATGCAATTAGAGCATCCTTTCAGCTCGCTGAGACGCCGATATTTTTTTCAGAGGTGTCTTGTAGATCCTCATACACCTTTAGCAGTTGTCTGCTCATCGCCTCGTAACTGATCGGCTCAACCGCTAGACGCGCCGATTTGCCGAGTTTGCCTGCATAGTCAGGGTCAAGCAGGGCGCACATGGCGGCAACCAAATTCGCCTTATCCAGGGCATCACAGACAAGCCCGCTGTCGCTTTTTTGTATTAAGTCAGCTGCACCACATTTTGTACTGGTAATGACCGGCAAGCCCGAGGCCATCGCCTCCAACACCACATTTGGGAAGGGGTCGTACAGGGTGGGGAGTACAAAGACATCCGCCGCCCCGTAGAACGGCTTTACATCCTGCTGCGCACCGGCGAAATGTACGCGCCCAGACACCTTCAGCTTCTCTGCCTGAGATATGAAGCCGTGCATCTTCTTGTCCTTGCCCGCTACCAGCAGATGCGCCGCCTCGGGAAGCCCGGCGAGGGCCTCAAGCAATATGCGCATCCCCTTGCGTTCAAAACCGGACCCTACGAAAAGAAACACCACCGCATCGGCGGGGATTGCGTAGCGGGCACGGGTCGCGGCGCGCATGTCTCGCAGCCCGGGATGAAACTGGCCGCTGTCCACACCGTTATAGATCACGTGCAGCTTATGTTCCGGGAGCGAGAAATAGCGGATGATCTCGTCCTTCACCATCTGCGAATTGCAGATCACTGCGCGCAAACGGGCACTGTTGAACAGCCGTTTTTCCGCAAACCGCACGTAGTAGTGGTAAGGATTCAGGGCGAGGCGCAACTTTCCCCACCACCCCAAGGCGCGGCGGCGTTGTTTCAGCCATTCACGATGCACGCCATCACCGGCACGGTAGATGTCGCAGCAGGCCAGGCGTTCATGCGATTGAACAAGGTCCACCGTGTGTTGCGCCAATATCTTGCAGGCGCGGCAGGCAAAACCCCAGTCACGCCACAGACTTCCGAGATAAAATGGATTACAAGGCAGCACCTGCACAGATTGAACAGGTTGCCATAGTCGAGTGACCAGGACGATATTGACACCGCGATTTTGCAATGTGGACAGGGTGCGCGCGAGGTAGCGCTCCGCACCGCCATCCGTAGTGTAGCGTTGCCGCACCAGGGCCAAGGTTAGAGGTTTCATGCCGTTCTAATGATCTGGCCAACGGCCTCCAGTACACGCTGCACGGGGAGTGTGGTTAAACACTCACTCACCTTGCCGCCTCCGCAACCGTCCAGACCGCACGGCCGGCAGGAATGCTCTGAGGTTATCACTCGATGCCTGACTTGCCAGGGACCCCACACCTGTTCACTGCTCGGCCCGAACAAGGCGACGACGGGTGTTTGCAAGGCCGTGGCGATGTGCATGGGCACCGAATCCACGCCAACGAAGCATTTTGCCCGTGCGGTGAGCGCGGCCAATTGCTTCAGGGTCAATTGCCCGGAAAGGTCTATCGCAGGATGAGTTAATCTCTCGGTGATGCGGCGCACGGTCGCCATTTCTTTTTCATCAGGCGCCGCTGTGATAACCACCTGCTCACCGGTCTCATGCAGAATGTTGATCAAGTCGGCATAGTAGTCGTCCCGCCAGGCCTTGAACGACCAGCGCGAGGTGGGGTGCAGATGTATAAATTGCTTTTTGCTCAGCCCATGTTGTTCGAGCAGGCGGTCTATAAAGGCCTCCGCGTCCTGGCCGGGGATCAAGACCAGTCGCCGCTCCTCGAGGCCGGGATAAATCCCCAGTCTCCGCAAGGCGTCCAGATGTTGCTCCACGGTGTGGCGAGGTGTCGCCGGTTGGCGATTGATGTGCGAAAAACTGCTGCGCCATAAAGCTCCGCGCCGGTGCGAGAATTCTCCCGCTACGCTGTAACGCGGCGCCAGCAATCGTGTCAGCCATGCCCCACGGGGGTGTTCTGTGAGATGAACGATCAAATCATAGCGTCGGTTTCGCAATTCTTTTAACAAGCTCAACTCGTATTTTATCCGGTTGCCAAAACTCTGTTTTTTCCAGTCCCGGTCTATGGTGAACACGCGCTGTATCGCCGGGTGTAAGGTTAACATCTCCTGAGTATCCCGATAGATCAACGCATCCACCTCCACCTGCGGCACGTGATTTTTGAGCACTGAAAACACCGGCGAGGTCAGCAGGACATCGCCGTGATGACGCAATTTGATGACCAATGCCCGGCGCAGGAGATCCAGGTCAATCGCGTCAGCCAAGGAACTCATCACCGGGAGCCTCCTTCACCCTGTAATAAGGGAGTGATGGTATCCCAAACCTTGGCCGGAGAGACAGTCTGATAACACGCCGGTTGCACATCGGCCGCGCCGCGATAGGTGCAGATACGCCTGCCGCAGGGGGCGCAGATGAACTCGGTGCACAAGTGCACCTGACCAAACCCAACAGTTCCAGTCAACTCCGGCCGGGTCACGCCGTAAATAGTCACGGTGGGCGCCGACAGCGACGCCGCCAGGTGAGCGAGACCGGTATCCACACCCACCACGCCACGGGCATGTACCAGCACAGTGGCAAGTCCTTCGAGATTCATCTTCGGCAAAACCGTAACACTCGAACACTGTACGGCGATATGCTGCGCACGCTGTTGTTCTTTCTCACTTCCCCACGGAAGATAGACTTTATAGCCCGCCTCCGTGGCGAGACTCGCCAATTGCACCCAATACTCCACCGGCCATTGTTTGCTTGCCCATGCCGTGCCGTGCAGGAAGACCACATATCTCTCATCCGCCGGAACAGAATTGAAGCGGCCGCGCGATATGCCATAGTCAGGCGGCGTGACCGGACAGGGATACCCCAGCATGGCGGCAAACAATTCCCGCACGCGCGCAATCGCATGTTGATTTTTGTTGATCGAAAATGCGTGGTCATAGCCCAGTGCCGCAAGCGGCTCCCGCGCGGAGCGACGATCCAACCCATAGCGCGTGCCGCGCGCCAGGCGCGTAAGCAGCGCACTCTTGATGAGACCTTGGGCATCAATAATTTTATCGTAGGGCTCGGCGCGTAATTGGCGCTGGAATTGCCGCCACTCGCCGCTCATTACAGCTGTCATCGGGCGTTTGCGCCAACGCCGCAAGGCCACCGGGATCACGCGCGCCACGGCCGGATGCCAGACAGGAATCTCGGCGTAGGCCTCTTCCACCACCCAATCAAACCGGATCTCCGGCATGGCATGCACAGCATCACTCAGCGCAGGCAGGGTATGAATGATGTCGCCCAGCGATGAGGTTTTAACGACGAGAACCTTCATATTTCCGTCGCCTCGTCCATTACCCTTAATACCTGTTCGGGCTTCAGATCACGCAGACACTTCAGGTGGCCCAGTGGACACTCACGCTGGAAGCAAGGACTACAGGGGAGTTTCAGCCATTGTATCTTCGCCTGTGTGCTGAGCGGCGGCGTAAACCCCGGGTCGGAAGATCCGTAAATCGCTATCAATCTTCGGCCGAGGGCGGCGGCCACATGCATCAGACCTGAATCGTTGGTCACCACCCGGTCGGCCAGTGACAACAGGTCTATCGCCTCGGCGAGCGTGGTGCGGCCTGCGAGGTCCACGCATTCCACGCCCGCGATGGCGCGCACCTGGGCCGTGATCGCGATGTCTTTTCCGGAGCCGAATAACCAGACCTGCCAGCCTTGCGCAAGTTTAGTCCGGGCGATCTCGGCGAAGTATTCCGCCGGCCAGCGCTTGGACGAACCGAATTCGGCGCCGGGACAGAGCGCCAGCAAGGGCGCGGAGCGACGATCCAACCCATAGCGCGTGCCGCGCGCCAGGCGCGTAAGCAGCGCACTCTTGATGAGACCTTGGGCATCAATAATTTTATCGTAGGGCTCGGCGCGTAATTGGCGCTGGAATTG